>JANXRT010000101.1 GCA_025356735.1 Acetobacteraceae bacterium
GCGGCTATTCCCTGTCCGACCTGCCGATCCTGCAGCTGTTCGGCATCGCGTCTGCCTTCGCCTCCAGCCTCGTGCTGTCGCTGTTCGTGCAAAGCGAGGCGAGCGCAAGCCAGTACGCCTCGCCCGGCCTGCTATGGCTGATCGTGCCGCTGCTGCTGTTCTGGCAATGCCGCATGTGGCTCGCCGGCGCGCGCGGCTACATGCACCACGACCCGATCGTCTATGCGGCCCGCGACCACGTGTCGTGGGCGATCAGCATCGCGGTCGGCGCGGTGCTGATCGCCGCCAAGTCGCTATCCATTTTCGATGGTTAGAGCTGACTTGTTCTTGGAACTCACGGTCAGGCCTCAGACTGATAAATGATCGTGACGAGACAATTTCATATGAATACAATAAGAGACGTTCGCCTATCGCGTGATCTGATAAATCCGAATTTTGTCGTTTTCGAAAATACACTTCAAACGTGGGCTGTTCTCCGTAAGAATAGCGCCCAGCTCAGCAGTTTTGGGCGACGCATCTTGTCTTTCCTCCAGCAGATAACCGGCTTTCACGTCTTGGGCGGAAGCCCAGAACGACTGTGATGTCGGATGTTTGGGCCATATGCTGGCCCGGTACCCAGTGGCAAACGCCATCAGCCGAGGCTTACGCGTCAGCAGAATTTCGTCTGAATCCATATGCGTGCGAACGAAGTCGAACATCTGGCGGCTGGATGCATCCGCAGTATGGGTGCGAGGCTGCTCCATCTGGTCATGCACGAGATAAAAAGGCGTGTAGAGGCATCCGAAGAAAACCAGCACGATGCCCTGTGACGCGACCGGCGCCGCAAACCTGGACACCACGATCTGGCAACCCTTGATCATATATAGCAGGAGGAACGGGAAGATCGGCAGAAGGTAACGCAGACTTTCCAGGTGCACGGGAAAGAAGACCAGAAGTGCCAGGTATCCAATTACAAAAACATCGACTTCGGTGACCTGCGCCCGGATAGCCACCAGAAATCCGAAGACGATGGCCGCCAGCAGCACAACAAGCACCAGCGCGTTGACGGTGTAGCCGAACTCCAGTCCAATACCGTACGATACTGCCGTGCCATAGGCGGATAACGCACCAAGAAGCCAGCTTTGCGCCTCGGCTAAATCCATTCGGCTGAAATAGGAAAGATAGGTTGTGCCATCGACATGCAGCCATCTTGATACTGCGGCTGCGATCACGACTGCCGCCGTGGCTGCCGCCATCGGCAGAAGCTTTCGTTCCGAGCGGACGATTATCGGAGCGATCAGCACTGCGGCTGCCAGCGCGATG
This sequence comes from Acetobacteraceae bacterium, assembly GCA_025356735.1. Classification (GTDB taxonomy): domain Bacteria; phylum Pseudomonadota; class Alphaproteobacteria; order Acetobacterales; family Acetobacteraceae; genus PALSA-911. Next base: position 1,303 of record JANXRT010000101.1, read on the forward strand.
CCAGCTGTTCGGGTGCGGATCGCCATGACGATGGTTACAACGAGAAGCGTTGCCATTGTTGTCGGCCGATAGCCACGCCGGAGTGCCCCGGCAACGAGCAGCGCCGTGTAGCACCAGACCATGAACGGAGCCTCGGACATGATACCGTCACGACTGCCGACAAAGGCCGGTGAAGCGCCGCAGATCATGACAAGGACGATTGGCCAACCGGGCGGCATTCGCGTGTGCGCAATCAGGTAGAGCGTTACCAGCGTCAGCGCGAGCAGCAAGGCGTTCACCGCCTTGATTACGAAGATGTTCATACCCACCAGCGTCAGCACTGGCACAAGGATCAACGGATAGCCGGGCGGATAGGATCGGGGCGAGATCAGTGTCTTTAGCGGGTTGGAAATGTAAGGCGTATCCGCGTAGGGCACTCCAGACAGCAGATTACGGGCATGCATGAGATAGAGCGTGTAGCCCTCTGCGCTCCAGCTTTCCTCCGACCTCAACATGGAGAGACACACAAGGCCAATGATAAGCGAGACGACAATCGCCACAGCCAGCCAAGGGTCCTTGGAGGCGAGTTGCCTTCTAGTGGGGCATCTGGCAATTCAGACGAGGGCCCCAACCCGGTAAAACGGTTTAGATCACTGTCGCCACGCCTATTCTTGCTTGAAACGGGCATGATAATAGGTCAACCGCTACGAAAAAATTCCTAGCCACCTCAACTAACACATTAGCTACTGGAATGCGTGTGTTATAAAAGACCAAGAATGATTGGATCGTCAGCACGCGATAAAAGATGATATCAAAGGTCGGCGCGAAAGTCTGATCGAATCCTCTAATTGCAAGTTGCGGCCTTTACTGCTGTGGAGCGGGCATAGGCCGCGTGGATCCAGCTCACGCACTAACATGCCCTTTGGAGGGCAAGTCCGAACTCTTTCTCTTTAGCTCTCCTGGCGGTAGGCTGCTGCAAAAGCAGGTGGAGTACCGGGATGAAGTTTAGCGTGTCCTACGAAGGTCAACCGCCAGGGCCATCGACGGAAGGCAGCGTGCAAGCGGGATTGATGGGTGGGAGCAACGACGTTTGCGCGCACCTGGTCGGGCATTTCGTGCCGCTGACGTTGGTGCAGCCGGAAGTTCGATTGGCGGAGAAAGATTGGGGCACGCGGGCTGACAAGTGACTCCCGTGCAGTTTGCTTTACAAGGCGTCGAGTTCGGCGTGTTCGACCACATGGATCGCGGCCAGGGATCGCTCGGCGCGATGTACGAAAGCCGGCTTGGCCTGGTCGAGGCCTACGACCAAGCCGGGTTCTACGGCTACCATGTCGCCGAACATCACTCGACGCCGCTCGGCATCGCGCCATCGCCGTCGGTGTTCCTGTCGGCCGTGGCTCAACGCACCAAACGCCTGCGATTCGGGCCGCTGGTCTATACCTTGCCGCTGTATAACCCGCTGCGACTGATCGACGAGATCTGCATGCTCGACCAGATGAGCGGCGGGCGGATGATGCTCGGCGTCGGGCGCGGCATCTCGCCGGTCGAGCTCGGGCTTTGGGGTCTCGACACGGACGCCTCGCCGGCGATGTATGCCGAGGCGCTGGAAGTGGTCCTGAAGGGCCTCATCTCGACCGAGCTCAGTTTCACCGGAAAATACTACAACTACGACCGCGTGCCGATGGTGCTGGAGCCGGTGCAGCGTCCGCATCCGCCGCTCTGGTACGGCGTCTCGCGGCCAGAGGCGATCGACTGGTGCGTCGCCAACCGGGTCAACGTCGTGGCCAGCCTGTCGGGTGCGGCAATGCGGGCGCTGACCGACCGCTACCGTGCGGCATGGGCGGCAGCCGGGCGGCCAGCCGACACGCTGCCGATGATGGGCGCCAGCCGGCACGTGGTGGTGGCGGAAACGGACGCCGAGGCGCTGGACATCGCGCGGCGCGGCTATCCAAAGTGGCGTGAGAGCTTCCTGCACCTGTGGCTGACGCGCAGCAGCCTGCTGCCGAACCCGGCCGCGATCTTCCCCGAGACGTTCGACGAGGTCGAGGCGCAGGGCCGCGGCGTCGCCGGATCGCCGGGCAAGGTGCTAGATGCCCTGCGCCGCGCGGTAGGGGAGGGCGGGCTGAACTACATGCTGTGCCGGTTCGCCTTCGGCGACATTTCCGACGCGGAGTCGCGGCAGTCGGTCGAGTTGTTCGCGCGCGAGGTGATGCCTGCCTTTGCGCTGGTTCCGGCATGACGAGCCGGTTGCTGCTTTGGTCAATCGCCCGAAATTTCATAGGATAACTTCATGCAGCTTGGAAGGTTAGGCGTCTGGAACCCGAATGACCGGCTGTCGCCGCCGGAGCTGATACGGCTGCTGAAGGCGTCCGAGGACCTCGGCTACACCGCGCTGTGGTATCCGGAGGCGGTTGGCTACGAAGCGTTCTCCAGCGCCAGCTTCATGCTGGCGCACAGCACCACGCTGAAGATCGGCAGCTCGATCGCCAACATCTATGCGCGCGATCCCTTCACCGCGCGCCGTGGCCTCATCGGCCTGAACCGGATGTACAACGATCGGTTCGTGCTCGGGCTGGGCGTCAGCCACGCGCCGATGGTCGAGGCGCGCGGGCACGGCTACGCGAAGCCGGTGCCGGCGATGCGGGACTATCTCGACCGCATGCAGCAGGACGCGCCGGACGCCGGCGAGTGGCAGGTGATGCTGGCGGCGCTCGGGCCGGTGATGATGCGGCTGGCATTCGAGCGGTCGATGGGCGCGCTCCCCGCCAACTCGACGCCGGAACACACGCGCCGCGCGGCGGCGGTAATGCCGCCGGGCAAGCATCTGGCGGTGGCGCAGAAATTCATCTTCGAGACCGATGCCGATCGCGCCCGGGCGATCGGGCGCCGCGAGCTGGCGCCGTACCTGGCGATGTCCAACTACGTCTCCCACTGGCAGCGGCTGGGATACACGGAGGCGGAGCTGGCGGGCGGCGGGGCGGACCGGTTCATCGACGCGATGGTCAACTGGGGCACGGTCGAGCAGGTCAAGCAGCAGGTCCGCGCGCATTTCGATGCTGGGGCAACGCATATCTGCATCCGGCCGGTGCATGCGGATGGCGACTATGCCGCGCGGGATGCGATGCTAAAGGTTATGGCAGACCTTTAAAAAGTAAGTATGGGGCGCTGGCCCAAACCCCGCCGGGGTAGCGCCCCGGGGCGCATCCGAAAGTAAAGGGAGTCCAGAGGGCGACTGCCCTTTGGCGGGTCCAGGGCAGAGCCCTGGCCTTACTTCAGCGTCTCGTTGAACAATTCCTGCATCGACGCCCAGGACCGCGCATCCGCCTCGGCGTTGTAGCGGATCGCATTCGGCATGTTGGCCGCGGCGGCCTGCTCATTGGTGAAGCTGTGCACCGTGTTGCCGTACAGGTGCATCTGCCAATCGGCGCCGGCGGCGCGCATCTCGGCCTCGAACGCGGCGCGCTGATCGGCCGGGATCATCGGATCGTCGGCGCCGATGCAAACCAGGACTCGCGCCTGGATCGGATCGGTCGCCGGCGACTTGCTGGCGAGGCCGCTATGGAAGCCGACGACGGCGCGGACGGCGGCGCGGGCCCGGGCGAGCTCCAGCGACATCGTGCCGCCAAAGCAGAAGCCGATCGAGGCGATGCGGGCGGGGTCCACCTCAGCCCGGGCGGCAAGCGCCTCAAGCCCGCCGCCGGCACGCGCGCGGGTGCGGGAAGGATCGGCGAACAGCGGCTCCAGCAGGCCGATCGCCTCCGGCAGGCCGGTCGGCTGGTAGGCGTTGCCGTACAGGTCGCAAGCCAGCGCCACGTAGCCGAGGCTGGCCAGACGCCTGGCGCGTGAGATCGCGTGCTCGCCCAGCCCGAACGCCTCGGGGAACACCAGAACGCCGGCGCGCCTGCCCGACGGCAGGCCGGCGGCGGGGTCGAAGAACAGCTGGCTTTGCATCGTCAGGCCGTCGGCAACGTAGGTCAGCGTCTCGTTCTGCATGGTCGCTCTCCCTGGATCGGCAGGTGAATAAAACGGGTTCTCCGCCATGTCCATGCACAGATCGGCGAGAGGGTCAGGAGGGGCGGCTCGCCATCTCGGGCAGGTTCATCCAGGCGGGGATGTCCGCCCGAAGCGTGGCCTCGCCGCAGCCAAGCGAAAATCCAAGCGCATCGATGCGCAGCACAGCGAGGCCACGCTGGCCGAGCCCGGAGCGCATGGTGCCGACCTCCACGCCGTCGCGCAGCACCGGGGTGCCGGGCGTGGGCAGGGCGCCGTCGATGGCGACCGGCACCAGCCGGCGCTTGAGCAGGCCGCGGTATTTGGTCCGCGCGGTCAGCTCCTGGCCCATGTAGCAGCCCTTGGTCCAGGAAATGCCGTGCAGCTCGTCGAAGCCGGCCTCGAGCAAAACGGTTTTTTCCGGCTCCAGGTCGCGCCCGCCATCGGGCAGGCCGAGCGCAAGCCGGTGGCGATCGTAGTCGGCCTCGGTCGCCGTTGCGGCAACCGGCAGGTCGGAAAGCAGCCGGAAGCCGGCGCCGGGCAGCCGCGGATCGGGTGCGGCGATGCCGGGCGGCACGGTCGCGTTCCAGCCGGCATAGACGGAAAGCTCGTCGCGTGCGGCAATCGTCACCTGGGCGCGCAGGCGAAACCGCGGCAGCCGGGTCAGCAGCATCGGCATGGCGGCGTGGTCGCAATCGAGCAGCAGCGTGTCGCCGGCGGAGAAAATGAAGAAGTCGGCGAGGTATTTGCCCTGCGGCGTCAGCAGCGCCGCCCATACCGCGTGTCCCACTGCCGCCGCCTCGACATCGTTCGACACCAGGCCCTGGAGGAAAGCCACGCGGTCGGCACCGGCGATCTCGACCACGCCGCGGCGGGGCAGGGAGGTGATGCCGGCAAAAGCTTTCATCGACATGCTGCCTCATCTTGGCGGTGGCGCGACGTGACACAAGAAGTGGTAGAGAGCGTGCCGACATGCAGAACACACGCCCTCCCGCCGCCGCGCAACCCGCTACTGTCCTGAAACCCATAAATTGAGGATCGCGCAGATCATGGCGGGATCGCCCGCGGGCGGTGCCGAGCTGTTCTATGAGCGGCTGACGGTGGCGCTGCACCAGGCGGGGGACAGTGTACTTGCGGTCATCCGCCGGGATCAGGGCCGGGCCGGGCGGCTGCGCGAAGCGGGCCTGGTGCCGATCGAGCTGCCGTTCGGAGGACCGTTCGATTTCACCACCCGGCTGCTTCTCGGCCGGGCATTGCGCCGGTTCGCGCCGGAGGTCGCGGTCGCCTGGATGAACCGGGCGGCAAGGTTTTCCCCGGTCGGGCCATGGAAGCTGGTCGGGCGGCTGGGGGGCTACTACGATCTTCGCTACTATCGGCGCTGCGACCATCTGGTGGGCAACACGCGCGGCATTGCGGCGTGGATAGCGGCGCAGGGATGGCCAGCTCGGCGGGTGCACCATCTGCCGAATTTCACGCCGGATTTCCGTGGCGCCACGCCAGTGTCGAAAGCCTCGCTGGGCGTGCCGGACGATGCGAAGCTGGTGCTGGCGCTGGGCCGGCTGCACGTCAACAAGGCGTTCGACGTGCTGATCCGCGCCCTGCCGCTTCTGCCCGGCGCGCATGCGGTGATCGCCGGCGAGGGGCCGGAACGCGCGGCGCTGGAAGCCTTGGCGCGGCAGGAGGGCGTTGCCGACCGGATCCATCTTCCGGGCTGGCGGGCCGATACCGGCGCCTTGCTGGCGGCGGCCGACATGCTGGCCTGCCCGTCGCGCATCGAGCCGCTGGGCAACGTCGTGCTGGAAGCCTGGTCAGCCAACCGCCCCGTGGTCGCGGCGGCGGCGGATGGCCCTACCGAGCTGATCCGAACCGGACAGGATGGCGTGCTGGTGCCGATCGAGGATGCTGCAGCCCTCGCTGATGGCATTCGGCACGCACTGGAAGATCGGGTCCACGCCACGGCCCTGGCGGCGGCCGGCCGGGCACGGTTCGAGGCCGAGTTCGCGGAACGGCCGGTGTTGGCGCAGTGGCGGAACTTTCTGGGTAACCTGAAGCGGGAGACGGCTTGAATGTGCGGCATTGCTGGAATGAGCCTGGCCCACAACGCGGCGTCACCCGATGCCGCGACGATGGACACGTTCGTGCGCGCGCTGGCCCATCGCGGGCCGGACGGGTCCGGCCACAGCGTCGTCGGCCGGGTCGCGCTGATGCACAACCGGCTGGCGATCATCGATCTCGCCACCGGCGACCAACCGTTCTATGCCGGCTCGGCCGCCCTGGTCGGCAACGGCGAGATCTATAACTACCGGGAGCTGCGCCGCGGGCTGGAGGGGATAAACTTCTCGTCCAACTCGGACTGCGAACCCCCCCTGCATCTGTGGCTGCGAGACGGCCCGGCCTATGCCGAACACCTTCGCGGCATGTATGGCATCGCCATCCACGAGCGCGTGGCGCGGACCCTGACCTTGTCGCGTGATCCGTTCGGCATCAAGCCGCTGTATATTGCCGAAATCCGCGACGGGCTGGCTTTCGCCTCGGAGCCGCAGGCGCTGCTGGCGGCGGGGCTGGTCGAGCGGCGGGTGCGCGGCGCCACCCGCGACGAGCTGCTGCAATTGCAGTTCACCACCGGGGCGGAAACCATCTTCGAGGGCATCAAGCGCGTGCTGCCGGGCGAGACATTGACCTGCGCCGACGGCAAGATACTGGAGCGCCGCCGCCGCCAGGCGCTGCCCGAGGGCGGTCCGGAGGAGATCGACGAGGACGCAGCTCTGGCCCGGCTCGACCGCGCGCTGGAGGAAAGCGTCGATCTGCACCAGCGCAGCGACGTGCCGTATGGCATGTTCCTGTCCGGCGGCATCGACAGCTCGGCGATCCTCGCTTTGATGGCGCGGCTGAACAGCTCGCCGGTGCTGGCCTACACCGCCGGCTTCGACACGCCCGGCGTCGCCGACGAGCGCGCCCATGCTGCGACGGTCGCCAAGGCCCTTGGTGCGCACCACGAAACCATTGAGGTCAGCGAGGCGATGGTCTGGCGCCATCTGCCCGAGATCGTCGCCTGCATGGACGATCCGTGCATGGACTACGCCATCATCCCGACCTGGTTCCTGGCCCGGCGCGCCCGCCAGGACGTCAAGGTGGTGCTGTCGGGCGAGGGCGGCGATGAGCTGTTCGGCGGCTATGCCCGCTACGGCAAGGCGGCCAAGCCATGGTGGCTGGGCGGACGCGCGATGCGCACGCGCGGCGCGTTTGACCGGGTGGACGTGCTGCGCCACCGCCCGGAAGGCTGGCGCGACGGGTTCGGAGCCTCCGAGGTGCTGGCCGCGGACGGGGGCCGGACCCGGATGCAGGCGGCGCAGGCGACCGACATCGCCGACTGGCTGGCGCATGACCTGCTGCTGAAGATGGACCGCACCCTGATGGCGCACGGCGTCGAGGGCCGCACCCCGTTCCTCGATTCCGGCATCGCGGCGGCATCGTTTCGGCTGCCGGACCACCTCAAGATGCGGAAAGGTGTCGGCAAATATTTGCTTCGCCGCTGGCTGGAGAAGCATCTGCCGGTCGCCCGTCCGTTCGCGCCGAAGCAGGGCTTCACCGTGCCGGTGGGAACCTGGATCCGCGGCCAGGGCAGCCGACTCGGGCCGCTGGTCGCCAACCAGGAAGGCGTGCGCGAGATCGCCCATCCGGAGAAAGTCGAGGCGTTGTTCCGCAACATTACCCGTTGGCGGCACGGTTTCGCGGCGTGGGAGCTGCTGTTCTACGCCTTGTGGCACCGCACCCACATCCAGGGCCTGGCACCCGAGGGCGATGTTTTCTCAACCCTGTCGGCGAGCTAGACGGACATGGCAGCGCATTTCGACCTGATCCTCCGCCGCGGCATCGCCGTCCTGCCCTGGGGCGAGGAGGCCGCCGATATCGGGGTCAGAGATGGCCGGATAAGCGCGATTGGGGTCGGCGTGGAGGCGTCCGCCGATCAGACCATCGACGCCGCCGGCCTGCATGTGCTGCCCGGACTGATCGATCCGCATGTCCATCTGCGCGATCCGGGCGACGCATTGGTGGAAACCATCCCGACCGGCACCCGCGGCGCCGTGCTCGGCGGGCTGTGCGCGGTGTTCGACATGCCCAACACCACGCCCGCGATCACCGATGCCGCAACGCTGGCCTGGAAGCAGGACTACGTCGAGCGCGCCGCCTGGTGCGACATGGGGCTCTATGTCGGCGGCACGCGCGCCAACATCCCTGATCTGGCAACGCTTGAGGCCGAACCGGGCGTCTGCGCGATAAAGATCTTCGCCGGAAGCTCGACCGGCGACCTGATGGTGGAGGACGACGAAAGCCTGGAGCGGGTGATGCGCGCCGGGCGCCGCCGCATCGCCTATCACTCCGAGGACGAGTACCGCCTGCAATCCCGGAGAGCCTTGTTCAAATCGGGCGATCCGTATGCCAGCCACATGGAATGGCGCGACGAGGAAACGGCGTTCCTCGGCACCCGCAGGCTTATGG
>JANXRT010000104.1 GCA_025356735.1 Acetobacteraceae bacterium
TGTTGACCTGGTTGGGGTAGTCGCTGCGGCCGGTGGCGATGATCGCGTCCGGGCTGACGGCACGCGCCTCCTCGGGAGTGATCTCGGGATCGGGGTTGGCCATTGCGAAGATGATCGGTTTGCCAGCCATCCGCCGCACCATGTCCTGGGTCAGCGCGCCTTTGGCCGACAAGCCGAAGAACACGTCGCAGCCTTCCAGCGCGTCGCTCAGGGTGCGCGCCCTGGTCAGCGCGGCATGGGCCGATTTCCACTGGTTCATGCCCTCGGTGCGGCCCTGGAACACGACGCCCTTGGTGTCGCACAGGATGATATTCTGCGGCCGCATGCCCATCGCCTTGAGCAATTCGACACAGGCGATGGCGGCGGCCCCCGCGCCGTTGACGACCAGCTTCGTGTCGCGCAGCTCGCGGTTGGTCAGGTGGCAGGCGTTGATCAGCCCGGCGGCGGCGACGATCGCCGTGCCGTGCTGGTCGTCGTGAAACACCGGAATGTCCATCAGCTCGCGCAGCCGCTGCTCGATGATGAAGCATTCCGGCGCCTTGATGTCCTCGAGGTTGATGCCGCCGAAGCCCGGGCCCAGGAAGCGCACGGCGTTGACGAACTCCTCCACGTCCTCGGTGCCGATCTCGAGGTCGATGCCGTCCACGTCGGCGAAACGCTTGAATAGCGCGATCTTGCCCTCCATCACCGGCTTGGAGGCGACGGCGCCGAGGTTGCCGAGGCCGAGCACGGCGGTGCCGTTGGAGATGACGGCGACCATGTTGCCCTTGGTCGTGTAGTCGTAGGCGAGGTCGGGATCGCGGAAGATGTGCAGGCACGGCTCGGCGACCCCCGGCGAGTAGGCCAGCGACAGGTCGCGGGCCGTGACCAGGGGTTTCGTCAGATAGGTCGCGAGCTTGCCCGGCGGAAAGGCGGCGTGCATGGCGAGCGCCTCCTCGCCGGAGACGCGCGCGGTGCGATGGTCGATGGTGCCGTCGGCCATTTGTTTCCTCCGTGGAATTTATTCGGCGCCTGGCCGCTCAATATGCCGTTGCAACCGTGCCGATGGAAGCTGGCCCTTCGCAACGGCATGGCGTGAGGGTAGATCGGTGGCATGGATGAGGTTTTCGACCGCGCTATGTCCCCGACGCGCGACCCTGCCGGCGCGTCGCCGGCGATGGCGCAGTGGTTCGCGATGAAGGCGGAGCAGCCCGATTCGCTGCTGTTCTTCCGCATGGGCGATTTCTTCGAGTTGTTCTTCGAGGACGCGCAGGCGGCGGCCTCGGCGCTGGATATTTCGCTGACCGCGCGCGGCGAACATGGCGGCGAGCCGATCCCGATGTGCGGCGTGCCGGTGCATGCGTCCGAGGCCTATCTCGGCCGGCTGATACGCCGTGGCTTTCGCGTGGCGATCGTCGAGCAAATGGAGGACCCGAAGCTTCGCGTCGGCAAGGCGCCGATCCGGCGCGCCGTGGTGCGGGTGATCACGCCGGGCACCGTTACCGAGGAGGCGTTGCTCGAATCCGGCCGGCCGAACCGGCTGCTGGCGCTGTCGGAGGGCGCCGACGGGGTTGGCGCCGCGTGGCTGGAGATTTCGACCGGGACGTTCGAGACCTGCCATATCTCCGCCGGATCGCGGAAGATCTTCGATGTCGCGGCGCTGCTTGGCCGGCTGGATCCGGCCGAGGTGCTGGCGCCCGCCGGCCTGGCGCTTGGCGACTGGGAGAGCCGGCGGGGACCGGTGCCGGTGACCTCGCCGCCGAACATGGCGCGGCGGCTGGTCGCCACGTTCTTCGAGGTTGCCAGCCTGGACGCGTTCGGCAGCTTCTCCGACACCGAGGCGGTGTCCGCGGCGGCGGCGCTCGACTATGTCCGCGCGACCCAGGCCGGCAACATGCCGAGGCTGTCGCGGCCGGCGCCGCAGGCTGCCGCCGGATTGCTGGAGCTGGATGCGGCGACCCGGGCCTCTCTCGAAATCCTTCGTGCCCGCGACGGCGGCACCCATAGCCTGCTGGCCGCGGTCGGCCGTACTCTTACCGCGCCGGGCGCGCGGAATTTCGCGGGCTGGCTTGCGGCACCCCTGGCCGATCCGGCGGCCATCGCCGGGCGACAGGATGCGTGGTCCTGGCTGCTGACCGACGCCACCGCCCTGGCGCGGCTGCGCTCGGCGTTGCGCGCCGTACCCGATATTGCGCGTGCCCTCGGGCGGCTGTCTCTGGGCCGTGGCGGGCCGCGCGATCTCGCCGCGTTGCGCGACGGCATCGTCGCCGCGGGGCACGCCGCCGCGGCGCTTGACGGCACTGGGGCGAAATTGCCGGAACTGCTGGCCGCCGCCCGTGCCGCGCTTGGCGTCGATCCGGAGCTTGCGTCGGCGTTGGCGGCGGCGCTGGCCGATCCGGCGCCGCACCGGCTGGAGGATGGCGGCGCCATCCGTGCCGGCTTCGACGCCGAGCTCGATGCCCATCGCCGGCTGCGCGACGAAAGCCGCACGGTGCTGACGACATTGCAGCTCGACTACGCGCAGCGCTTCGGCGTCGCCTCGATTAAGATCCGCCACCACGCGCAGCTCGGCTACGTGATCGAGGCGCCGGCGGTGGCGGTCGAGCGGCTGCGCGGCTTCCCTGAATTGACCTTGCGCCAGGGCATGGCCAACGGCGCTCGCTTCACGACGCCCGAACTGGCCGACCTCGACCGCCGCATTGCCGAGGCCGGCGAGCACGCCCAGGCGCGGGAGCGCGTGGTGTTCGGCTATCTGGTGCGATCCTGCCTGGACCAAGCCGATGCGCTGGCCGCCTGCGCCGATGCGCTGGCGCTGCTTGATGCGGCGCAGTCGGCGGCGAAGCTGGCCGAGAATGGCACCTGGTGCCGGCCGGTGGTTACATCAGAATACGAATTCCGCATCACCCGTGGCCGCCATCCGGTAGTCGAGGCGGCGCTGTCGGGCAATGCGGCTTTCATCGCCAACGATTGCGATCTGTCCCCCGCGTGCCGCGTGCTGCTGCTGACTGGGCCCAACATGGCCGGCAAATCGACCTTTTTGCGCCAGAACGCGATCCTGGTGATCCTGGCCCAGGCCGGGTTGCCGGTGCCGGCCGAGGCGGCGGTGATCGGCGTCGTCGACCGGCTGTTCTCCCGCGTCGGCGCCGCCGACGACCTGGCGCGCGGGCGCAGCACGTTCATGGTCGAGATGGTCGAGACCGCCGCTATCCTCAACCAGGCCGGGCCGCGCTCGCTGGTCGTTGTCGACGAGATCGGCCGCGGCACCTCGACGCTCGACGGGCTGGCGATCGCCTGGGCGGTGTTGGAGGCATTGCACTCGCAGATCCGCTGCCGGACCCTGTTCGCGACCCACTTCCACGAGCTGGCCGGGCTTGCCGACCGGCTGGCGCGGATCGCCGCGCACACCATGCGGGTCAAGGAATGGAAGGGCAGCGTTGTGTTCCTGCACGAGGTCGCGCCTGGCGCCGCCGGACGGTCGTGGGGCGTGCATGTCGCGGAGCTCGCCGGCGTGCCGGCGTCCGTGGTCAAACGCGCGGCGCAACTGTTGGTCACGTTGGAGAAGGGCGGCGGGCGTTCGACCAACATCCAGGCGCTGCCGCTGTTTGCCGCCGCTCCCTTGGATGACCCGCCGGAACTTGAGCCATCCGAACTTGAGCCATCCGAACCTGTGTCATCCGAACTGGCGCCATCCGACCTTGTCATCGGCCTGTTACGTCACGAATTGTCGTTGATCGAGCCGGACCGCCTGTCCCCGCGCGAGGCGCTCGAGCAACTCTATCGCCTGAAAACCATCTCTATCGGCTTGGAACCATCGTAGTTGTTTGCGGCGGCGACAGCCTGGACTAGCATTCACGCCATGTTGACACCCACCCCGTTGCCCAGCGCGCCGGACGCCGCGGTTCACGTCCTGACTGACGCGCTGGCGCTGCTCTCCTCCCAGAACGGCAGCCGAATGCCACGGGAAGCGGTGCTGGCCACTTTTCGCCGTCATCTCGCCCGCATCCAAAGCCACGTCCGCGATGCTTTCGAGCAGGATCAGATCACCGGATTGCAGGCGGGCCGGCTGCTCGCCGTCTTGACCGACGGCGTCATCGCCGCATTGTTCGAGCACGTCATATCGCCGGCCGGGCTCGGTCCGCCCGACCGGCTCAGCCTAGCCGCCACCGGCGGCTACGGTCGTGGCGTGCTGGCCCCGTTCAGCGACATCGATCTGTTGTTCCTTACCGCCCGGCGTCCCAACAAGCATGCGCTGCAGGTCGTCGAATACATCTTGTACTTTCTGTGGGACCTCGGCCTGAAAGTCGGCCATGCCACCCGGTCGGTCGACGAGTGCCTGAGCGAGGGTGCCAAGGACGCGACCATCCGCACCTCCCTGCTGGACGCTCGCCGGCTGGCAGGCGACGAAAAGATGTTTTCCGACTTTCACAGGCGCTTCCGCGCCGAATGCGCCCGCGCCGGTGCCGGCGATTATATCGCCGCCAAGCAGGCCGAGCGCGACGTGCGCCATCGCCGCTACGGCGACAGCCCGTTCGTGGTCGAGCCCAACATCAAGGAAGGCCGCGGTGGCCTGCGCGACCTGCAGACCCTCTATTGGCTCGCGCGCTACGTCTACAACACCGCGACGATGGCCGACATCGCCGGCCTCGACGCGCCGACCGGCAGCATCATCACGGTTGACGAAGCCCGCCACGCCCGCCGGTCGTGGGAGTTCCTTTGGACCGTGCGCTTTCACCTGCACTATGTCGCCGGCCGCGCCGAGGACCGCCTGACCTTCGACGTGCAGCCCGTCGTCGGCGCGCGCATGGGATATACCCGTCATGGCCGCCAGGATGGCGTCGAACGTTTCATGCGTCACTACTTTCTCAACGTGCGCGAGGTCGCGCGGCTGACCCGGGTGCTGGAGCCGGCGATCGTGCGCTCCGCCATGGGTCCCCCCGCGCTGGCGCGGAAGACCGATCCCGCGCTGTTGGCCGCCGGCTTCGTGCTCGCCGACGGCAAGCTGGCGACGGCACGTGGCCGCGGCTTCCATGACGAGCCGATCCAGATGCTGCGTATCCTGCAGGCGGCGCGCGACCGCAACCTCGAACTGCATCCGCTGACCATAAGATCGCTGATCCGCAACGAGCGCCGCGCCATCGCGCTGCGCGCCAATCCGGCAGCCGCGGCGCTGTTCCTCGATTTGCTGTGCGGCCACCACCCGGAAAACGCGCAAGCGCGTGCCGACGGCGCCCGCTGGCTGACGATACTGAACGAAACCGGCTTTCTCGGCCGCTATCTGCCCGACTGGGGCCGCATCGTCGGCCAGATGCAGTTCGACACCTACCACGTGTTCACCGTCGACGAGCACACCATCGAGGCGGTGCGCGTGGTCAACGCGATCGAGCGCGGCGAGCTTTTCGAGGTGGCGCCCGTCGCCTCTGGCCTGATCGAGGAGCTGCAGTCCCGCCGCGCGCTGTATGTCGCGATGTTGCTGCACGACATCGCCAAGGGCCGTGGCGGCGACCATTCCGAACTCGGCGCCGACATCGCGCTGCAGATCGGGCCCATCCTCGGCCTGTCGGCCGAGGAGACTGAAACCGTGTCATGGCTGGTGCTGCATCACCTGCTGCTCAGTCAGACCGCGTTCAAGCGCGACATCGACGATCCGAAGACGATCCTCGACATCGCCGAGATCATCCAGTCGCCCGAGCGGCTGCGCCTGCTGCTGGTGCTGACCGTCGCCGACATGCGCGCGGTTTCCTCGAAGGTCTGGAACAACTGGAAGGCGACCCTGCTGCGTGAGCTATACGGCCGCGTCGCCGAGGTGCTCGCCGGCGGCTTGTCCACCACCGAGCGCGACGTGCGGGTCAGCCGGGCCAAGCATGCGGCGGCGTCGCTGCTGGCGGACTGGCCGGAAGCCGACATCGAGGCCTTCACCAGCCGCGGCTACCCGAGCTACTGGCTGTCGTTCGACCCCGAAACCCACATCCGCCACGCCAGCCTGATGCGCGAGGCGGAAAGCCGGCGAGCGCCGCTGACCGTCGATACCCAGCCGCTGCCAGCGCGCGCCGTGACCGAGGTCACGGTCTATGCGGCCGACCATGCCGGGCTGTTCAGCCGCATCGCCGGTGCGCTCGCCGTCGCCGGTGCCTCGATCGTCGATGCGCGCATCCACACCATGACCAACGGCATGGCGCTCGACACGTTTTGGATCCAGGACGCCGCCGGCGGCACCTTCGACGCGCCGCACCGGCTGGCGAAGCTTTCAGCCCTCATCGAGCAGGCGCTTTCGGGCCGGCTGCGGCTTGCCGCCGAGATCAAGAAGATGTCCAAAAGCCTGATGGGCCAACGTGTCCGGGCCATCCTGGTGCCGCCGCGGGTGGTGATCGACAACCGTGCCTCCAACACCCACACCGTGCTGGAGGTCAATGGCCGCGACCGGCCTGGGCTGCTGCACGACGTGACCGCGGCGATCAGCGACGAGGGGCTGCAGATCGCCTCCGCCCACGTCACCACCTACGGCGTGCGCGCGGTGGACGTGTTCTACGTCAAGGACGTGTTCGGGCTGAAGGTGGAGAACGAACGCAAGCTGGCCCAGTTGCGTCAGGCGCTGCTAGCGGCATTGGAGAATAACGACTCCGATGTGCCCGCCGTCGTGGTCGAACCGCCACGCAAGCGCCGTCGAGTTGTCGCTGCGGCGTAAAGTGCGCCGGCCTGATGGCCGGTTCAAATCATTACAGCCAGTTCAAATCATTCTGGCGGCTTTTTAGGGAACGCGATGGAGCGTGTTCTTCCAGGGCGGCGCAACGGACCGGTGGATCTGACCGGCTGAGACTTGTGCGCCGTTACGGGACTGACCTGCATTGGATTGGTAGGATTGACGAAAGCAGGCGGCGGCTTCGCCTCGACTTCGAAGGTTCCACTTCTCCAGAATGCTGTGGACGTGGTTTTTCACCGTCGCCTCGGCGATGCGCAGGCGACGGGCGATGAGCTTGTTCGACAGGCCTTCGGCCAGCAACTCCAGCACCTCGCGTTCGCGGCCGGTCAGTCCGTGCAGGCCAGCCTTGGCCGGGCCGGCCTTCGAATACTCGCCGAACCGGTTGAGCAGCAGGGCGGTCATCCTGGGCGGGCAGACGACCTCGCCCGCGGCGGAGCGGCGGATGCTGCTGATCAGCGCATCGATCGAGGTTTCAGGCTCGACATAGCCGGAGATGCCGATTTTCGCCCAGGCGATGAAATCCTCGTCGCGGTTGGCGACGGCGAGCACGACGACGCTGACGTTTGGGCATTGGGCACGAAGGGCGGCCACCAGGGTGAAGCCATCCGGATGCGAGGAATCGACGATCGCGACATCCGGTGGATTGCCGCCGGCGCTATCCACTGTTTCAGAATAGTTATCATTAACAATAATACTATTCCACTCGGGGCCCAACGCCTTGATCAGCATTTCGCGTAAAAAGTGTATTTTTGATATAACCAACACTTTCATAGGACTACCTTTTATGAACCGCAGCAGTATGACCGGACTTCAGGGAAAATATACCAGGTTAGGCTGGTTTTTTGTATTCATCGCGATTTTGTTACCATCTATTATCGTTCCGGTTTGACTGACGTGCGTTGGGGTTTCTCGAAAAAGGAGAATTCCTTGTTTTATCTTCCATTTTATGTCTGGCCATTATCTAAGTAGATCAGGGTTTGTAGTAGAAGTTCGGCCTCTTTTTTCATCACGCAAGTTTTACCTTGTAGTATTCAATTATATGTGAGCTAAAGACCGAAGGAATTTTAAACCAGGGGTTCAAGTTCATGACCGTTTCAGCCGACAGGAATACTTCGTTTCAGTCGAAACCAGCGCCGGTTTGCAGCATCGGATGCCCGGCAGTTCGACCTTCTGAGGGTCGATCCAAGCTGACGGCCTTGTCATGTCCCGCTCCCACGCGCGTCTAGAGGGGATCACCGTGGCCAGTTCATCTTCGGCATTTTCGGTCGTCAACGGTCAGATCATCGATCCGAACGGCAATATCTTCATCGCCCGCGGCATCAACTCGTTCCTCGGCCAGGCCGACGCTCCAACCATCCTCGGCACCTTTCCCGGCCTCAACGCCATCCGGCTGGCGACCGCGCCGGGCGCCGATCTGAACGCCATCGACGCGCTGGTGCAGGGGCTGACGGCAAAGGGGGTCGCCGTGCTGATCGAGGACCATTCGTCCAGCGGCGGCAATCCGAACACCTCCTCCGGCCAGGCGCTGGTCGACGAAGCCAATTGGTATGCCGGTTTGGCCAGCAAGTACCAGGCCAATCCCTACGTCTGGTTCGGCACCGCCAACGAGCCTGACAACACCGCCGACCTGTCCGCGATCCCGACCCAGGAACGCGCCATCTACGACGCCATCCGTGGCACCGGCAGCAACGCCATGGTGATGATGGAGATGCGCGGCGGCTTCACCAACGACGCCGCACAGGCTTCCGCATCGACCTACGCCAACATGACGAACGTTGCCTGGGACACGCATTATTACGGCTGGGTGCCCGGCTACAGCACCGATACGGGCACCATCGCCAAGGGCCTCGGCGACCAGATCGCCAATGCGCAGAGCGTGCGCAGCGCCGACGGCGTCATGCCGGTGGTGATCGGCGAATATGGACCCAGCACCAGCGGCATCGCCGGCTACGACGCCAACGGCCTGCAGGTGGTCCAGGCGGTGGACAGCAGCGGCTACGGCACCTTCGCCTGGGCCTTCAACGCCGGCACCGACGCCCTGGTATCCAGCGGCACCAGCCTGAC
>JANXRT010000123.1 GCA_025356735.1 Acetobacteraceae bacterium
CCAAATGCACGAGGCCCTTACCGACCCGCAACTCGCCAGCCGAAACGTAATCCACCAGCACAACGGCGCCCAAGGCGTCGAGGGCAACTTCACCGTCCCCGTCGCAGCCTTCAAATTCGCTCACGGCGGCGCCCGCGTGAACACGCCACCGCCGGCCCTTGGCCAGCACACCGATGGGGTGCTCGCTGAGTTGGGGTATTCGGCTGCTGAGGTTTTGAAGCTCCACGCAGATGGAGCCGTTTAAGGAAGCACGGGCTCTGCCCAAACCCGCAAAAGGGCAGTCGGCCCTTGGAACCCCGCTGGTTAACGGAAACGCTTCGGGCGTTTCCCCGGCGAAGTCTAGACAGGGCGACGGCGGCCCTCTTGCCTTGTTCAAGCTTGCCTTGTTCAAGGCGCTTACAACTCCTCTGCATGTTCCTAAGGGGCTAAATGGTTAACCCTAGAAGGCCAGGATGATACGGTGCAATTCTCAGCGTTTATAATGAACGGGTTTGGGGCTCCCCGCCTCTCAGAACTTACTGAGTGCAGGGCTCCAGAAGTAGAAGAGCCAAAGAATTTTCTGGGGTCACTCGTTCTAAATAACTTGTTCGCAGTTCGATATCCTGACCCAATGAAAAGACTTACCCTAATGTTTGGGCGCCGAGCAGACAATGCTGTTCGAGAATACCGAACCGGCCGGGAACTGCTTCTTTCGTATCTACAGCGGCTTCCACAAGGGAATAGTCATTTTCTAGTGGCCATGCGAGCGACCACACACTTTGAGCATTGTATAGGGTCTGTATGTCAAGCAAACGCGCTTCTCAATCGTCTGATTGATGTTGCCGATGCACGCGATCCTATCGAGGCGCCTGAAAGCCAGGACTGTGACCACAGGCTTAAGTGCATCTGGAATCGGGCAAAACACTTTGACGAAGACATTGCGTCAACAAAAAGGGCCGCCGAGGACATCACGGCGCCGGTTTGGTTAACGAATACAGGACTTTCAGCAGAAACAGCTGTAGTCACGTGGAAAGAGCTTCATACTGTTCTGAGCGAGCACCAAAAAGCCCTAAAATTCCTTGCTGAAGATATGCCGCAGGAGTTCGCCAAAAGGCAAAAAGATGCGGGGCAGATCAGGAATGAAAACACTTAGATTTTTGCGAACAATCAATTCTCGCGTTGTAATAATTACATATATTCCGTAGCTCTCAATTGCCTGAACACACGCTTCTACAGGGCTATGCGGTCACATACCGGTCAACCCCATCCCCCTTCACCAACGGCACCAAGTCTCCCCGCCCAAGCATGTGATTGACGTGCGCCAGCACCTCGCCGAACGCGAAACTGGTCTGATGCTCGTCGAGCGGCCGGTTGAAAACATGGGGCAATATCTCGGCCACCGTCAGCGGATGGTTGCGGCAGGCGACGGCGATTTCGGTGCAGCGTTGGCCGTGATGCTCGATCAACTCGGCGACGCGGGTGTGCAGGCCATAGAACGGCAATCCGTGGCCTGGCAGCACCAGCACGTCCGGCGCCACCGCCTCGCGGATCGCGCGCAGCGAGTTCAGGTAGATGCCGAGTGCGTCGAGGTCCGGCTCCATCGCGTGCACGCTGACATTCGGGGAAATACGCGCGATCACCTGGTCGGCGGCGAAGAATAATTTATCCGATGGCTGATACAGCATCGCCTGCTCCAGCGCGTGGCCGCCGCCGGTCAGCACGTCGAAGGTCCGGCTGCCGATGGTCAGCGCGTCGCCATGCCGCAGGCGATGGTAGCTGGTCGGCACGCCGGTGGTGCGTTGCAGATATTCGTGGCCGCGGCTCAGCACCAGCTCGGTGATGTCGTGCGACAGGCCGTGGCGGTGATAGAACGACCGGTGCATGTCGGCGCCAAGATCGCCCGGCGCGTGCTGCAACGCGAGGGAATAGAGGTATTCCGGCCGCGGCATCGACAGCGTCAGGCCGTATTCGCGGGCCAGCCAGCCGGCCAGCCCGACATGGTCGGGATGAAAATGCGTCACCACCATCGAGGTCAGGCGCTGCCCCGCCAGCGGCCCGGCCAGCACCGCCCGCCACGCCTGCCGGCACTCGTCGGTGCCAAGCCCGGTATCGAGCACCGCCCAGCCGCCATCCTGCTCGATCAGGTAGATGTTGACATGGTCGAGCCGGTACGGGAGCGGCAGCCGCAGCCACTTCACGCCGAGCGCGACATCGAAAACCGAGCCGAAAGCCGGCGGCTCGGCGTGGGGGAAGGTCAGTTTGGGCATGGTCATAATTTGCTGCATCGCACACTGTAGCGCCGGCAACGCGCCGCCATAAAGCCCAGCAGACAAGGACCTCGTCATGCATCGCCGCACGCTTATTTCCGCCGTCGCTGCCTCCGCGCTCGCGCGGCCCTCGATCGGCCGCGCCGCCGGCACCGGCGTGCTGAAGTTCGTGCCGCAGACCGACGTCGCGGTGCTCGACCCAATCTGGACCACGACCTACCCAACGCGCGACCATGCCTACCTGGTGTTCGACACGCTGTTCGGCATGACCAGCGCCTATGAGGTCACGCCGCAGATGCTGGCAGGCGCGACAACCGAGAACGATGGCCGGACCTGGAACCTCACGCTCCGCGACGGCCTGCGCTTTCACGACAACACGCCCGTCCTGGCGCGCGACGCGGTCGTCAGCATCCGCCGGTGGGGTGCCCGCGACACCTTTGGCCAGGCTTTGCTCGCGGCGACCGACGAGCTTTTGGCGCCTGACGACCGGACAATAAGGTTCCGCCTGAAGCAGCCATTCCCACTGCTGCCGATGGCGCTCGGCAAATCCGCGTCCAACATGTGCGCCATCATGCCGGAACGGCTCGCCAGCACCGACCCGTTCAAGCAGATTTCCGAAATGACCGGCTCCGGTCCCTACCGGTTCAAGGCCAACGAGCGCGTGCCCGGCGCGCTGCTGGTCTATGAGAAATTCGCCGATTACGTCCCGCGCCCGGATGGCGTGGCGGACTGGACCGCGGGGCCAAAGGTCGCAAACCTCGATCGCGTCGAGTGGCACATCATCCCCGATGCCAGCACCACCCTGGCCGCGATGCGCAACGGCGAGATCGACTGGTGGTGGATCCCCGACGCGGACCTGGTGCCGGCACTCAGCAAGATGCCGAACCTGACGGTGCGCAACAACGACCCGACCGGCCTGATCGCGACGATGCGGTTCAACCAGATGGTGCCGCCGTTCGACAACCCCGCCTTGCGCCGCGCCGTGCTGGCGGCCGTCAACCAGGAGGATTTCATGGTCGCCGTCGCCGGCACCGACCGCGCCTGGTGGCGCGACGGCGTCGGCGTGTTCTGCCCTGGCACTACGCTCGCCAACGATGCCGGGATGTCCGTTGTCACCAGCAAACAGGACCTCGCAAAATCGCGCGAAGCGGTGAAGGCGTCCGGCTATAACGGCGAACGGGTGGTGGTGCTCGGCGCCTCCGACATCGCCTCGTCCAAGGCGCTGTCCGATGTCGGCGCCGACCTGCTCAAGCAGATCGGGCTCAACGTCGATTACGCGATCAGCGACTGGGGCACCGTGGTCCAGCGCCGCGTCAAGACCGAGCCGGTTGCGCAGGGCGGCTGGAGCATCTTCCACACGTTCTGGAGCGGCACCGACCAGTTCACCCCGGCTGGACACGCCTTCCTGCGTGGCAACGGCCGCGCCGCGGCACCCGGCTGGCCGACCAGCCCGCAACTGGAGTCGCTTCGAAACGACTGGTTCCGCGCGCCCGATCTTGCCGCCCAGCAGCAGGTCGCCCGCGCCATGCAGCTGCAGGC
This sequence comes from Acetobacteraceae bacterium, assembly GCA_025356735.1. Classification (GTDB taxonomy): domain Bacteria; phylum Pseudomonadota; class Alphaproteobacteria; order Acetobacterales; family Acetobacteraceae; genus PALSA-911. The sequence goes on from JANXRT010000123.1 coordinate 3,786, forward strand.
GTTCCAGGACGTGCCCTACGTGCCGCTCGGCCAGCAGCTCAACGCCACTGCGTATCAGAAGAACCTGTCGGGCGTGCTCAAGGGCATTCCACTGTTCTGGAACGTGAAGCGGGCATAGAGCGATATCGCTTGAGGTTGACTTTGGCTGAGGTGGCGCGGCTGGGCCTCAGGACGTTGTCGTTCAGGCCACCAGGACGATCTTTCCGAAATGCGCATTGGCCCGCATGTGCGCCTGCGCCGCTTCCGCCTCGTCCAGCGGAAAAACCCGGTCGATCGGCAGACGCAGCCGCCCGGCAACCACCGCCGGCCAAAGGTCTTCCCGCATCCGCCGGCTTATCTCCCGCACCTCGTCAATGCTCCGCGTCCGGAATGTGACGCCGATATAGGCGATGCGCTTCAACGCATGCAGATCGAAGTCGAACTCTCCCGAAAACCCGCCGAGCCGCCCGACATTGACGATCCGCCCCAAAACAGCCGCTGCCGCCAGGTTCCCGTTCGCCACCCCGCCGCTGATCTGGTCGATGATCAGCACCACGCCGCGCCCGTCCGTCACCGCCTTGACCTGCTCGGGCCACGCAGGATTGCCGCTGTCGATCGCCAAATCCGCGCCATACTCGGCCAGCCGGGCCCGCCGCCCCGCGTTGGTCGAACTGCCGATCACCAGCCCGGCCCCCAGCTCCTTGGCGATCTGCATCCCGAGCAACCCGACACCCGAGCTCGCCCCCTGGATCAGCACCGCTTCCCCCGCCTGCAGCCGGCCATTGGTCGCGATCGCGTCGTGCATCGTGCTCAACCCGACCGGCAACGTCGCCGCCTGCTCGAACCCCATGTTGTTGTCCGGTATCGGAAACACCCGGCCCCGATCCGCCACCGCGTACTCCGCATAACCGCCCGAGCCCGCGCACATCACCCGGTCGCCCTCGCGCAGCCCCATCACGTTGGCGCCGAACCCCGCCACCTCGCCCGACCACTCCAGGCCCGCGACGGTGCCCGTGCCCCCCATGTTCCCATGCTTGCGCCCAGCCGACATCAGCAAATCCGCCCGGTTCAAGCCCGCGGCCCGAACCCGCACCAGAACCTCGTCCGGCTTCGGCACCGGACGCGGCACATCGACAATCTCAAGCCCGGCATCGCCCAGCACGGCCGCCTTCATGATTTCTTCCCCGGCATCGAAATTCGCCGCCCGGCCTCGGCGGGAAACGGCACGCCTTCGCTTTCACGCAGGAACGCATCGATCACCGCCCGCCGCTCGTCCGGAAACGGCGCCGTGCGCCGGATTTCCATATCGACATGCAGCGCCAGGATCTCCTGCACGCAGGCGCGAAACCCGCCTTCCGCGTGAAACATCTCATGGAAATAAAGCAGCCGCTTGGCGTCCGCATCCAGCAACCGCGTCCGCACCGCCAGCCGGTCGCCAAGCGCCACCTCGCGCTCATAGATCGTGTGCGTCTCGGCGGTGAAGCACGAATTCCCGGTCGCCTCCCGGTACGGAGTGCCGATCCCGAGCCGGTCGTAAAGCGCATCGGTCGCCAGGTCGAACACCACCACGTAGTAGGCCAGGTTCATGTGCCCATTGCTGTCGATCCATTCCGGCAGCACGGTCGCCTCGAACGGCGCCAGCGAAGAAGTCTGTTCCATCGCCCCAGCTTGTTGGCGAACCCCCAACCGGTCAAGCTGGCGCAGGTAAAAAGAAGGCCGGCCGCCGCATGGATGGAACAACAATCGACGCCGCCGACGGCGTCTCGGCGCCCGACCGCAACCGCGCCATGGTCACCCTGTCGATCGCCATCTGCATCTCCGTCTTGGGCTCGGTGATCGCCAATATCGCACTCCCCGCCATCGCCGAGAGCCTCGCCATCACCCCCGCCCAGTCGGTCTGGGTAGTCAATTCCTACCAGGTCGCCGTTACCGTTTCGCTGCTGCCGTTCTCCTCGCTCGGCGACATCTACGGCTACAAGCGTATCTATTTGATTGGCCTGGCAATCTTCACCGCGGCCTCGCTCGCCTGCGGCCTGGCCGGCTCGCTGCCGCTGCTGGTCGCCGCCCGCATCCTGCAGGGCATAGGCGCCGCCGGCATAATGAGCGTCAACATGGCGCTGGTGCGCTACATCTATCCCCGCGCCCAGCTCGGCCGCGGCGTCGGCACCACGGCGATGGTGGTGGCGACATCCTCTGCCGCCGGACCCTCGGTCGCGGCCGCGATCCTGGCCGTCGCACCCTGGCAGTATCTGTTCATCTTCAACGTGCCGCTTGGCATCCTGGCGATCGTCCTGGCCCTGCGCTCGCTGCCCGCGACGCCACTCTCCGCCCACCGGTTCGACATCGCCAGCGCCGCCCTCAACGCGGTCGGCTTCGGCCTGATCTTCATCGGCGCCGACGGGCTGGGCCATAACCGAGGCCTCGGCCTCTCGATCGCCGAACTCGCCATCGGCCTCGCCATCTTCACCCTGTTCGTGCGCCGTCAGCTATCCCTGTCAGCACCCATGCTGCCCGTCGATTTGCTCCGCATCCCCGCCTTCGCCCTGTCGGCGATAACCTCGATCTGCTCCTACGCCTGCCAGACCCTCGCCTACCTCGCCCTGCCGTTCTACTTCCAATACGTAGGCGGCCAGTCGCAGGTCGAAACCGGCCTGCTGATGACGCCCTGGCCCGCCGTGGTGATGATCGTCGCCCCCATCGCCGGCCGCCTGTCCGACCGCTACCCCGCCGGGCTGCTGTGCGGCACCGGCCTCGCCATCCTCAGCGCCGGCATGCTGCTGCTGATGCAGGTCTCGCCCGGCGCCCACTGGGGCAACGTGATGTGGCGCATGGCGATCTGCGGCATCGGCTTCGGCCTGTTCCAGTCCCCCAACAACCGGGAATTCATGGCCGCCGCCCCCCACGCCCGCAGCGGCGCCGGCAGCGGCATGATGTCAACCTCGCGCCTGGTCGGCCAAACCCTGGGCGGCCTCATCGTCGCCATGGCCTTCGCCTCGTCCGGCACCGGCCGCGCCGGCGTCGAGCACGGCGCTATCATCGGAATGGGCATCGGCGTCGGGTTCTCCGCGGTCGCGATGGCGGCCAGCTTCTGGCGGCTGCGGCGGTAAAAGCAAGCTTCGGGCGCTGCTTGAAGCCCCAGAAATCCCCAGGGTACGCCATCGGTTCGACTGCCGGCTCCGACCAGCTGGAATGCCTACCGAAGGTGTCGCTGCTTTGACCTCCTACGAGTTGTATCTATCCTGATCGGCGCTGCAAGGACGAAAAAGATTGACTCGACGTATCCCACGCATGTCGGTTCGGCTGCCTCAGATCAGCACAACCGCGACCAAACTTAGACTATAACGTCTAGATATTTTCCATGTTATGTGATAGGCGTCATGGTTGAGATCTATTTGAAGGTGGATGGTGGAACTTTATGTTAGTTCGCTGTGCCACCCTCCTTCTTATCGCGGTGATCCCGGCAGCGAGTGTTTCAAGCGAGACATTAGCTCAAGGCATTTCGAAG
>JANXRT010000134.1 GCA_025356735.1 Acetobacteraceae bacterium
TCGAACGGGCTGATGCGGTAATCCGAAGCCTTAAACACGTCGTCGGCCCGACCGACGTAAGTCAAATAACCCTCGGCATCGCGAAAAGCCACGTCTCCCGTGCGATAGGCATTGCCCGTCAGACCGGTCGTGCTGCCGTCATCGTTCTGATAGCCCATCATCAGCCCCGTCGGGCGCGGTTGCAACGATATCGAAACCTCGCCCTCAATGGCGTCCTCACCGTCGGCGTCGAGCAGCCGCATGACGTAGCCGGGTGATGGAAGGCCCATCGAGCCGAGCTTCACCGGCAGCCCTGGGGGATTGCCCACCTGAAGGCAGGTTTCGGTCTGACCATAACCGTCACGAACCGTTTTGCCCCAGGCCGCCCGCACCTGCTCGATGACCTCGGGGTTGAGTGGTTCTCCGGCTGAGCAGACTTCACGCAGCGAGGTGCGCCAGGATTTCAAATCCTCCTGGACGAACATCCGCCACACCGTCGGCGGCGCGCAGATCGTCGTCACGCCGCCCGCCACAATCGCGTCCAGCAACGGTGCCGCCTGGAATCGGCCGAGATTGGCGATGAACACGGTGGCGCCCGCGATCCAGGGCGCGAACACGCTGCTATAGGCGTGCTTGGCCCAGCCCGGCGAGGAGATGTTGAGATGCACGTCGCCCGGCAGCAAGCCAATCCAGTAGGCCGTCGATAGATGCCCTACCGGATAGCTGACATGGCTGTGCAGCACCAGCTTGGGTTTGGCCGTGGTGCCGGAGGTGAAGTAGAGCAGCATTGGGTCTTCGGCCCGGGTTGCTCCATCTGTCTCGAACGTCGCGGAAGCCGACATCAGGCTGTCGTAGGACTGCCAGCCGGGGACCGATGCGCCAACCGCGATGCGGGTCACCTCCGGCGCCAGTTCAAGGAATTTTTGCACGTCCTCGCTGGCCGCTATGACGTGCCTGACGCGGCCGCGCGCAATACGCTCGGCGAGGTCGTTCGGGGTCAGCAAGGTGGTGGCCGGGCTGACCACAGCGCCGAGCTTCATAGCCGCCAGCATGACTTCCCATAGCGCCACGACGTTGCCGAGCATCAGCAGCACGCGGTCGCCGCGCTTTACGCCGAGCGTGCGAAGACCGTTGGCGACGCGGTTGGAGGAGGCGGAGAGCTCGGCGAAGGTGCGGGTCGCCGCCCCTTCGCCGACGATGGTCAAGGCCGCGCGACCAGCGCTTTCGCCGCGCGCCAGCTCGGCGTCGAACCAGTCGAGGGCGAAGTTAAACTCCTTCAAATCGGGCCAGCGAAAACCATCATAGGCAGCCCGATAATCGGTGCGGTTGGCGACCAGGAAGTCACGCGCGGCCTTGAAGCTGTTGGCGGCCATGGGTTGCATCCTTTATTTGGTCACGACGGCGCGGTCTTGCTCGGCCAACCATTGATACACGAAGGAAAAGTCCCGACGTCCCTCCCCGGCGTCGCATACGGCCTGGTAGAACGAGGCGGCCAGCGCCCCAAGCGGCGTCGGCGAGTTGGCCCCGTCCGCCGCCGCCTGCGACAGCATCATGTCCTTGGCCATCAGCATCGCCATGAAGCCTGGCGCGTAATCCCGATTTGACGGCGCACTCGCCACCACGCCGGGCGCCGGGCAATAGGTCGTCAGCGCCCAGGACTGGCCCGATGACGGCGCGCAGATCTCGTGCAGCTTGGCCGCAGAAAGGCCGAGCCGCTCGCCGAGGATCAGCGCCTCCGACAGCCCCACCATGTTGATGCCCAGGATCATGTTGTTGCAGATTTTCGCGACCTGCCCCATGCCCGGGCCGCCAGCCAGCACGATGGTGCGGCCCATTGCTGTCAGGTATGGCTTGGCGTGTTCGAACGCCGGCTCGGCGCCACCGACCATGAAGGTCAAGGTGCCACCGACCGCGCCGCCGACGCCGCCGGAAACCGGAGCATCGAGCATTGCGAAACCGGCGGCCTCGGCAGCCTCGTGAACGGCGCGTGCGCTAGCGACGTCGATCGTCGAACAGTCGATCAGTGCCGGCCGGGTGCCGCCCTGCTTCGCCAGCACGTCGATCAGGCCGCCCTGGTGCAGCCAGACATCGCGAACCTGTGGCCCGGCCGGCAGCATGGTGATCACGACTTCCGCCCCGGTAAGCGCCTCGGCAGCGCTCATTGCCGAGGTGCCGCCGGCTGTGCGCAGCTCTGCCAGGCTGCCGGGGCTGAGGTCGAAGCCGGTCACCTGATGTCCGGCGCGGACCAGGTTGGCTGCCATCGGCCCGCCCATGTTGCCGAGGCCAATGAAGGCGATTGCGGTCATGGTCAACGTGTCCCGTCCCGGAGTTGAAGCGCGTATTGCCGCGGATAGGACCCGGTTCGTGACGGCCACGCAAGCGCCGGCCGCCGCTGCAAGCCCTGGATTGGCGGCACGGCTAACGCCCGATAGTGTGTCGTCAACAAGAACGGAGGAAGAAAAGTGCCCGACGACCATTCCGCCCATCGTCCCGCCCCCTATCCGTTGGCCGCAATCGATCCAAGAACCGCTGGCTTCGCGGCCAAGCCGCTGGAGAACCTGGATCGGCTGATCCGCGAGCATATCGACCAGGGCCACTATCCTGGCGCCCAGGTCGCCCTCGCCCGTCACGGCAAGCTGGCGCTGTTCAAGACCTACGGCGACGCGCGCATCGAACCGGCACAGGTCGCTGCGACCGACCGCACGATCTGGCTGATGTTCTCGCAGACCAAGGTTCTGACCATGGCCGGCATCTGGGCGCTGGTCGAGGAAGGCCGGCTGTCGTTCACCGACCGCGTCTCCGACCACCTGCCGGAGTTTTCCGCACGAGGGAAATCCGAAATCACGATCCACCAGGTGGCGACCCACCAGGGCGGCTTCCCAAGCAGCAACATCACCCGCGCCGCTTGGTTGGACCACAAGAAGATGCGTGAGGAAGTCTCCGATTTCTCGCTCGAATGGACCCCCGGCAGCGCCATGGCCTATCACGGCCGCAGCGCCCACACGACCATGGCGATGATCATGGAGGCCGTCACCGGCCAGGATTTCCGCGATGTCATTCGCGACAAGGTGATCGCGCCGCTGGGCCTATCGGACGACATCTTTGTCGGCGTGCCGCCCGAACAGCACGATCGCTGCGCTGACATGTACTATCCTTCGGGCAACGAGATGCCGTACGACAACAGCGCCGATTTGCGCTCCGCCGGCCTGCCGCATGGCGGCGGGTTCGCGACGGCGCGCGGCATGGCGGCGTTCTACCAGATGATGCTGGCCGGCGGCCGGCTTGGCGAGGCACGCATCTTTTCGCCCCGGCTGGTCGCCTACGTCACCCGCAACCACACTGGAGAGGCCGCCGACCAGACCATGGGCGGCATTCCGATGCATCGCGGCCTTGGACCGCACTCACGTGGATTGTCCGACCGAATTCGCGGCCTGGGCAGCATCGCCAACCCGGCGACCTTCGGCCATGGCGGCGCCGGCACGTCGTATTCCTGGGCGGACCCCTCCAGCGGCGTGTCGTTCACCTATCTGACCAACAAGGTGGCGCCCGACCCGTGGCATTCGACCCGGCTCGACCGCATCAGCAACCTGGTTCATGCGGCCATCGACTGATCGGTGGGCGCGAACAAAGCAAGGCCGAATTTTTGGAGAATAAAACCCTCGCAGCGATCGCTGCGAGGGTTTTATTCTCCAAAAATTCGGCCTTGCTTTGTTCGCGCCCACCGATCA
>JANXRT010000142.1 GCA_025356735.1 Acetobacteraceae bacterium
CCCTGGCCCCGCCCGGGCAGCGCCCGGGCGCGCACCCCATAAGTGAAGGGGTCACAAGGGGCGACTGCCCCTTGGCGGGTCCAGGGCACAGCCCTGGCCTTGCTGTGCTATGGCTTATCCTTGCCGCCACGGCGGTTCGATTAGGCTTCGCCGCGTCCCTGGGCTTAGGGATTGACGAAAGCTACATGGTAGCCGCCGGTCGGGTTTTTTCCCTCGGCTATTTCGACCATCCCCCTGCCGCCTGGTGGCTGTCCTGGGCGGCAGGACGTGTTTTCGGCGATACGGCGTTTGCCGTTCGCCTGCCGTTCATCGCGCTGTTCGCCGGTTCGACCTGGCTGATGTTTCGGCTAGGCACCGTCGCGGTCAGCGAGCGGGCCGGCTTCTGGGCGGCGTTAGCGCTGAATCTGTCACCGGTGCTGGGCGTCACCACCGGCACGTGGGTGCTTCCGGATGGGCCGCTGGTTTGCGCGTTGCTGGGCGCGGCGCTGTGCCTGATGCATGCCGTGGATGGTCGGGGGTGGCGGTGGTGGCTGGGCGCCGGGGCCTGCGCCGGGCTGGCGCTTTTTTCGAAGTATTCAGCGATCCTGACGATCGGGGGTGCCTTTTCATTCCTGCTGACCTGTCGGCAGCACCGGCGCTGGCTGGCCCGCCCGGAGCCTTACGTCGCGGTTCTTCTGGCGTTTGTCATATTCAGCCCGGTGGTGATCTGGAACGCGGAGCACGGCTGGGCCTCATTCGCGTTCCAGGGCGCGCGTGCCGGTGCGGTGCGGTTCCGCCCGGTGGCGCCGTTGGCGACCCTGGCCGGCGAGGCGCTGTTCATCCTGCCGTGGATCTGGGCGCCGATGATGGTGGCTGGGTGGCAGGCATTGCGTCGCGGACCGGGGGAATGGCGTGGCTGGCTGCTGTGCTGCCTCGGCGCGCCGCCGATCGTGGCTTTCGTGGCGATTTCAGCCTGGTCGCCGCAGCGCGTGCTGTATCACTGGGCAGCGCCTGGCTACCTGCTGCTGTTTCCATTGCTGGGCGCGATGATCGCGCGGCTGCTGGATGGCGGCAGCCGCGCGATCCGCCCGGTGTTGGCGGGCACGGCTGTGCTGGTCGTGCTCCTGGTCACCGGACTCGGCACCGGCGTGCGGTTCGATTGGCTGCATCCCCTCGTGGAGAAATTCGCGCCGAAAACTGACCCGACTGTCGAGGGCATCGACTGGCTGTCGCTGCGTGGCGAGCTTCTGGCGCGCGGGTTGCTGGATCGTCCCAACACAGTGATCGGCGCGGCCAACTGGCGCGATGCCGGCAAGATCGGCTTTGCGCTAGGCGGCGACGTGACGGTGATCTGCCTCGATCGCGACGCACGCCAGTTCGGCATCGTCGCCCCGGCGTCCGACCATGCCGGCCAGGATGTGCTGATCCTGCTGCCGAGCCACGCCACGCAGGATTTTTCAAAGCTGTTCAGTGTCGTCGAAACCTTGCCGCCGGCAACCATCCGCCACGCCGGGCGGGATGTCGCGGAGGTCGCGATACGGCTTGGCCATCATCTGCGACCGGCTCCCGACGAATAAAACTTCCGTATTCCATGCCGATGGAGCAACGTTCCGGCAACCGGCCACTTATTGGCCCACCGAATTTGAGGGAAACAAATTATGTCAGCCTCCTTGGTCATCGGCGCTCCCACCGGGGTGTCCGCCCGTAACCGCCCGGCCGGCGACACGGCGCTGTTCGAGGCCAACCCGGCCAACTACATCGCGAGCCATGCCTGCGTGCTGCACAGCGAATTGCAGGAAGCCGAGGGAGCGTCAGGCGGCGACGCCGTCAACGCCGCCTACAACGCGTCGAGCTGCGGCACCAGCAGCCGGATGTTCCTGCCGACCGCGGTGCGGCTGACCGCCAAGCTGTTCGCCTCGATGCCGCCGATCAACGCGCCGATCATCAAGGTCATGGCCGGCGCCGGCGGCAAGGAGGTGGCGTTCCTGCCGTGGCAGGAGGACAAGTGCACCGCGACGACCGTATCGGACAGCGCCGATGTGTTCCTGACCGGGCCGCTATCGGGCTGCAACGTTTATCTGGCGACGAAGGCCGGCCGGCCGCCGATGGTGTTTCACGGCAACTCCAACAAGAATTCCAGCAATGTCCTGGAGAACAACGCGGCCAAGGACACCGAGGCGGCGCTGATCGCCTCGGCCCAGGGCTACAAGATCGTCAACCGGCTGGCGCGCGGCGAATACATGATTCCGGCCTTTGTCTGGGGCTACCGCGCTGGCCCGACCTGGACGATGTTCGTGCATTCGTTCGATGTGGTGACCAGCAAGTTCACCAACACCTCGCTCAAGCTCGTCTGATCCGGCTGGCTGCGGAAGTATCCTTCCCGCAGCCAGCCGATTTTCAAACCGCGGCGGAGCTTCCGCCGGCCTTGCGCGCGCCGGCCACCGCCTCGCGTGCCGCCTTCGCCATCAGGCCGCTGTCGTTGGCGATGGTGACGAGCCGAAAGCCCATCTCGATCATGCGGCCGGCATAGGCCGCCGAGCCATTATGCAGCCCGGCGAACTGGCCGCGCTTCTTCGTGGCATCCAGCAGCTTCTGGTAGATCGCCAGGATGTTCGGTTCCTCGCGATCCAGGGTCGGGATCATGCCCATCGACAGGCCGAGGTCCGACGGGCCGATATAGATGCCGTTGATGCCGGGCACGTTCAGGATGGCGTCGATGTTGTCCACCGCCTCCTGCGTCTCGATCATCGGAATGACCAGGATTTCGCTGTTGGCGGTGCGCTGGTAGTCGCTCGCCTCGCCATACATGGCGGCGCGGATCGGCCCATTGGATCGCTTTCCGGCCGGCGGATACAGGCAGTACTGCACCAAATCGCGGGCTTCCTGCACGGTGTTGACCATTGGGCAGATCACGCCCATGGCGCCGCCGTCGAGCACCTTGCCGATGATCCCCGGCTCGTTCCACGGCACCCGCACCAGCGGCGTGACGGGATGCGCCTGCATCGCCTGGAAGCAGGCGACCATCGACATGTAGTCCTGCACGCCGTGCTGCATGTCGACCGTGACGCTGTCCCAGCCGCACTGGGCCATGACCTCGGCCGAGAAGCCGGATGGTATCGCCAGCCAGCCGTTGATGTTGGCGCGGCCTTCGCTTAGGCGCTGTTTAAGTCTGGTCGCCATTAGTGGCGTTCCCCCCGTTATGAATGAAATCACGCTAGGCGCCGCCCCTGATACCGTCAACGCGAGCGTGATCGCTTGTCATTGCAGGCCGGCTGCGCGAATGCTCCGCCCGAACGCCAGCAGGACACCGCCATGCCCAGCCCCGTCGAGTCCGTGATCGCCAGCGCCGGCGCTTTCCTGGGTGAGCGCATCACCACCAATGCCGTGCTGCGGGACCACCATTCGCACGGCCAGGACAGCTACGCGCCGGCGCTGCCGGATGCGGTCGCCTTCATCGAAACCACCGAGGAGGCGGCGAAGCTGCTGGCGCTGTGCCATGCGAACAATGTCCCGGTCGTGCCGTGGGGCGCGGGCACCTCGCTCGAGGGCCATGTGACGCCGGTGCGCGGCGGCATCACGCTCGATCTGTCGCGCATGACCGAGGTGCTGACGGTCAGCCAGGCCGACATGGATTGCCGGGTCCAGGCCGGGGTGACGCGCGACCAGTTGAACACCCACCTGCGCGACCAAGGGCTTTTCTTTCCGGTCGATCCCGGCACCTCGGCCTGCACCCTCGGCGGCATGTCGGCGACGCGGGCCTCGGGCACCACCGCGGTGCGCTACGGCACGATGCGGGAGAACGTCATGGGGCTGACGGTGGCGCTGGCGGACGGAAGGGTGATCCGTACCGGTGGGCGAACCCGGAAATCCTCGACCGGCTACGATCTGACGCGGCTGTTCGTCGGCTCCGAGGGCACGTTGGGCGTCATCACCGAGATCCAGCTGCGGCTGCACGGCATTCCGGAGGCGCAATCGGCCGCGACCTGTCAATTTTCGACATTGGGCGAGGCGGTGGAGAGCGTCATCGCGATCATGCAGGCGGGTATTCCGGTGGCGCGGATCGAGCTGCTGGACGAGGTCCAGATGGCAGCCTGCATCGCCTACTCGAAGCTGGATGGGTTGGCCGTGATGCCGACGCTGTTCTTCGAATTCCACGGCACGCCGGCCGGCGTTCAGGAAGCCGCCTCGCAATCTGAGGAAATCGCCACCGCGGCGGGCGGGCAAGGCTTCCGCTGGGCGACGGATGCCACCGAGCGCAATCACCTGTGGCAGGCTCGGCACGACGCCTACTGGGCGGGGCTTGCGCTGAAGCCGGGCCATGCCGGCCTGGTTACCGATGCCATCGTGCCGATTTCCTGCCTGGCCGAGGCAATCCTTGGCGCGCAGGCGGATATCCTGGCATCGGGCCTGACCGCGCCGCTGGTCGGCCATGTCGGCGACGGCAACTTTCACACGGTAATCCTGGTGCCGCCGGAGCCGGACGGGCTTGCGCGGGCCTGGGAGCTCGACAAGAAGATCGTCGGCCGTGCCCTGGCGCTTGGCGGCTCATGCAGCGGCGAGCACGGCGTCGGTCTGGGCAAGCGCGAGTTCCTGGAAGTCGAGCACGGCGTGGAGACGATGGCCGTGATGCGATCGATCAAGACCGCGCTGGACCCCAGGGGTATTCTGAACCCAGGAAAAATCTTCCTGAACTGAAGTAGTGCGGGTCCATGGGCGCTACCCCTGGCGGGTTTGGGCAGAGCCCATCCTTACGTACTGAACTGCAACTCAGCCAATCGAGAGTACAATCCACCCTCCCGCACCAAATCCTCATGTGTGCCAGTGGCAACAACCTGCCCCTTGTCAATGACGACAATCCGATCGGCGCGGCGAACCGTGGCCAGCCGGTGCGCGATCACCAAAGTGGTCCGATCCTTGGCCAGCACCGCGAGCGCGTGCTGCACGGCGCGTTCGGACTCGGCGTCGAGTGCGCTGGTGGCCTCGTCCAGCAGCAGCACGGGCGGATCGCGCAGGATGGCGCGCGCGATGGCGATGCGCTGGCGCTGGCCGCCGGACAGGCGCACGCCCTTTTCGCCGAGGAACGTGTCGTAGCCTTCCGGTAGATCATCTAGGAAGTTAGCGGCGGCGGCCTCCGCGGCGGCGCGGACCTCGGCGTCAGTGGCGTCGGGCCGGCCGTAGCGGATGTTCTCGCGCGCGGTGGTGCCGAAGATGGTCGGGTCCTGCGCGACCAGGCCGATGTGTCGGCGCAAGTCGGTAGGGTCAGCGGTCGCGACATCGACGCCGTCCAGGCGGACGCTGCCCGATTGCGGATCGTAGAACCGTAGCAGCAGCTGAAAAACCGTAGTTTTGCCGGCGCCGGAGGGGCCGACCAGCGCCACCATCTCGCCGGGTTCGACGGTCAGGCTGAATTTCTCCAACGCGGAACTGTTCGGCCGCGCCGGGTAGTGAAAGGTGACGTTGTCGAACGAGACCTGGCCCGTTGGCGGCTCGGGCAGCCGCACCGGAATGGCGGGGGCGGCGATGGTCGGCTGCTCGGCGAGCAACTCCATCACCCGGTCGGCGGCGGCGGCGGCGCGTTGCAGCTCACCCCATAATTCGCTCATGGTGGCGCCAGCGCTAGCCAGCAGAACGGCGTAGAACACGAACGCCGACAGCTGGCCGCCGGTGATGCGGCCGGCGATGACATCTTGGCCGCCGACCCACAGGCTGAAGGTGATGGCGCCGAAGCCGAGCAGGATGACGATCAGGATCAGGATGGCGCGGGTCCGCACCCGCGACACCGCCGCCGCCATCGATCTTTCGACCTTACCGGAGAACAGGGTGCGATCGACCGCCTCATGGGTGAAGGCCTGCACGGTGCGCAATCCGCCGATGGTCTCCTCGGCATAGGCGCCAAGGTCGGCGATGCGGTCCTGCGACTGGCGCGAGAAGTGTTTCTCGCGCCGGCCGAACAGGATGATCGGCACCACGACCAGCGGGATTACGACCAGGACCAGCCCGGCGAGCTTGGCGCTGGTGATGGCCAGCATGGTGAGAGCGCCAACCATCATCAGCAGGTTGCGCAGCCACATCGACAGCGCCGAGCCGATCAGCGCCTGCAACACGGAGATGTCGGCGGTCATGCGCGACAGGATGTCGCCGGTGCGCGCGGTCTCGAAGAACGCCGGCGACAGCGCGATGACATGGTCAAAGATGTCGCGGCGCAGGTCGGCGGCGATGCGCTCGCCCAGCCACGACACCAGATAAAAGCGGAAGAAGGTCGCGACCGACAACAGCGCGACGACCCCGAACATCGCCAGCGCGGCCTGATTGAGCTGAGTCACGCTGTGGTTGCCGAAGCCGTTGTCGATCAGGTGGCGCAGCCCCTGGCCGAGCCCGAGCACCAGTCCGGCCGCGACGAGCAACGCGACCGTGGCGCCCAGCACCCGCCAGCCGTACGGGCGAAGGTAGGGCACGATCAGCCGCAGCGAGCGGATCTTCAGGGGTCTTTTGGCGGGTTCGACGATCGACAGGCTGTCGGGCACGGGAAAATCCGGCGGTTGCGGCTGCAAGGATATGGGCCTGAAGCGCGCCGCCGCCAGCTTTGGGAGGGAAGACGTCGATCCGACTTCAGTGAGCCTTGTGGATCGGATCGACCCAGGCGACGGCCTCAGGCTTCTCGATCGGCTCGATGTCGAGATTGACGACGATGGCCTCGTTGTCGCTGCGGACCAGCACGCATTCCAGCGTCTCGTCGGACGAGGCGTTGATCTCCTGGTGCGGGACGTAGGGCGGCACGAAAATGAAGTCGCCGGGACCGGCTTCGGCGACGAACTCCAGCTTGTCGCCCCAGCGCATGCGGGCCTTGCCGCGGATGACGTAGATGACGCTTTCGAGCGCGCCGTGGTGGTGCACGCCGGTCTTGGCGTTGGCGTGGATGTTGACCGTTCCGGCCCAGATCTTCTGCGCGCCGACGCGGGCGAAGTTGATCGCCGCGGCCCGGTTCATGCCCGGGGTCTGGGCCGTGTTGGTGTCGAGCTGGTCCGACTTGATCACCCGCACGCCGTTGAGGCGCCAATCGATGGTGCCTGGCTCGGGTGGGCCTGCTTCCGGCGGTGACGAATGGGTGTGATCGCCATGGCTCATGTCAAACCTCCCGTGGGCCGCGCGGCTAAATCGCCGCCAGAATGGTTTCCGCCTTGCTGACGTCGAAGCCACCCGGCGGCTCCACCGCAAGGTAGGTCACCTTGCCGTTCTCGGCGACCATGGCGAAGCGCTGGCTGCGCACGCCCATGCCGCGCGGCACAAGGTCGAGTTCCAGGCCAAGCGCCTTGGTGAAGGCGGCCGAGCCGTCGGCCAGCATGACGATGGCGTCGCCGGTGCCCTGCTCACGTCCCCAGGCGCCGAGCACGAACGGATCGTTGACCGCCATGCAGACGACGGTATCGACGCCCTTGGCCTTGAAGGCGGCGGCGTTCTGCACGAAACCCGGCAGGTGCTTGACGCTGCAGGTCGGGGTGAAGGCGCCAGGCACGGCGAACATCACGACCTTCTTGCCGCGGAACAGGTCGTCGGTGGCAATTTCCTTGGGGCCGTCGCTAGTGGCCTGCATGAGTTTCATCGATGGCAGCGTGTCGCCTACCTGAATGGTCATCTGCAGCCTCGTTTGTTGCGCCACGGAGGTGTTTGCCGCGCCGCTTGGTTGGACATTCCGACTTCGTAGGCCACCGTCGCGCCGGAGTCACGCCTCACCCTGGCTGCGTGCCGATCCGGCTTGCGGCGATGGCTGACGCGCCCCAGATCGATGCTATGATGGAGCCGATGAAAGACGACATTCCGGAAGATCGCTTCCTGACCGGGCAAATGCTGATCGCGATGCCGGCGATGGCCGATCCACGCTTCACCCACAGCGTCATCTACCTGTGCGCGCACTCTCATGAGGGCGCGATGGGCCTGGTGGTAAACCGGCCTTTGGTCAAACCGAATTTTGATGATCTGCTGCGCCAGCTTGAGATCGAGCCAAATCCGCCGGAGCGTCGCATTCGCCTATGTGCCGGTGGACCGGTGGAGAATGGCCGCGGTTTCGTGCTGCACACCGCCGACTGGTCCGGGGAGGGCAGCCTTCAGGTCAACGACCGGCTGGCGCTGACCTCCAGCCTGGATGTTTTGAAAGTGATCGCCGCGGGAGGTGGCCCGCGAGAGGGCCTGCTGGCGCTGGGCTACGCCGGCTGGGGGCCGGGGCAGCTTGACGAGGAGATGCAGCAGAACGCGTGGCTGTCGGCGCCGGCCGACGAGGCGCTGGTGTTCGACGGCGGTCACGACACCAAGTGGCGCCGGGCGCTCGCAACGCTGAAGATCGATCCGTTGTTATTATCCGGCTTTTCCGGCCGAGCCTAAGTTAGGCGGGTCCAGGAGCGCTACTCCTGGCGGGGTCAGGGGCAGAGCCCCAGCCTTTTTACTGGCTGGCCCAAACAATGCGATGAATCCATGCAACCTCCATCAGATCGAAGCTATAATCGGGATGCGCCGGATTAAGGCTGCGTAGTTCCACGCGGCGGGCGGATCGGCGGGCGAGTTGCTTGGCCATCACCTCGCCCTCGTTGGTGCGGATCACGACCCGGTCGCCGCGGCGGATCGGCGCCGAGGGCGAGACGATCACCATGTCGCCGTCGCGGAACACGGGCTCCATCGAGTCGCCGGCGATTTCCAGCGCGTAGGCGTTGGGGTCGCCGATTTCGGGCAATCCGACCTCGTCCCAGCCACCGCCGACCGGATAGCCGCCATCGTCGAAGAAGCCGTCGCCGCCGGCCTGCGCGAAGCCGATCAGCGGCACACGGCGGGCATTGGAGCGGGCGTCACCTGATGCCAGGGTGCGGGCGCCGGTGACCAGCGCCGTGA
>JANXRT010000223.1 GCA_025356735.1 Acetobacteraceae bacterium
CGATTGCGCTGGAACCGGCCAACGCCCGCCACGAAACCCGTATCTTTCCGGCTGATCGCGTGCGCGTGCAGGGTCGGCTGGTGGCGCTGCTGCGGCAATACTGAGCCACAGCCGATCAGTCGTCGGTCAGGGCAGCCGGAAGCTCGGCGCCGCGTGCGCCGTGCGCCACCGGCACCCACGGCCGGTCGCCGCGCTCGGCCCGGTCGGTCAGGACGCGCGCGCCGTCGCGGTCGAGCCAGATCGCGACCGCGCCCTCCCGCCAGACGGTGAACCGATCGACCAGTGGCACTCCGGGGCACAGCGCCCGGGCTGGCTCGGGCGAGATCAGCACGGCGGCCCCCGTACAGTCGGGGCGTTGCCCGCCAAGGGTGAGAAGGGCAAATGCGCCGACGGGATCGCTCCGCAACTGGCAGGCGCCGGCACAGGCTACGTGGCCCTCGTCTGCGTCCGACATCGGGACCGGGGTGGCGGCCCAGTATTGCGCCCACGCATCGCGGGTGAATTTCGAATAGCCGGAGCCCTGCCGCAGCAGCGCTTGCCCGCCGACCCGCAACCCGATCAGCCTTGCGTCGGCGGAGATCAGCATGTCCGGCGGCCGGCTCATCGTTGGCGAAGCCAGGCCGAGCCCTACTGCCACGATACCGACCAGTCGCAGCCGGGTTCGCCAGATCCCGAGCCAGGCCATTCCGAGCGCCAACGTCGAAAGGCCCCACGCCGGAATATGCGGCACGGCGAAGGTGGCCATCGGCAGCGCCGAGGTGGCGCGGGCGATCCACAGTATCACCTGGACACCCCAGCCCATCGGCTCCAGCGCCAGGAATTCCCAGCCGAACGGCATCAGCAACATCGCAACGAGGCCGGCTGGCATTACCCACATCGCGGTGATCGGCACCGCCAGCATGTTGGCGAGCACGAAGTAGATCTGCATCCGGCCGAAATGATAGGCGGCGAACGGTGCCGACGCGGTGCCGGCGAGCAGGCTGGTCAACGCCAGCGCGATCAGATGCAGGCCGACGCCGCGCAGCCGCGGCATCTGCTGCCAGCGCGGCGAGGACCGCAGGCGCTGGAGCCAGGGCCGCAGCGCTTCGTAGCCGGCGATCAGCGCCAGCACCGCGGAAAAGCTCATCTGGAACGAGACGCCTGCGATCTCCCACGGCTCCGCCACCAGCAGCACCGTCGCGGCCAGGGCAAGCCCACGCATCGAGACTGCGCGCCTTCCGGCGAGCACGCCCAGGGTGAACAGGCAGGCCATCGCGAAGCTGCGCGCGATCGGCAGGTGAACGCCGGTCAGCAGCAGGTAGAAGCCGCCGACGAGCAGCGCGAGAACGGCGGTGATCTCGCGGCACGGCAGAAAAAGCGCCGCCTTCTCCGACAGTGCCAGGCCGGATCGGCTGGCAGCCAACACCAGCCCCATGACGATGCCGATATGCAACCCGGCCACCGCGAGCAGGTGGGCCAGGCCGGAGTCGCGGAAGGCGGCGCGGTCCGGCTCCGGGATGGCCGCCGCGCCGCCGGTCAGCAGGGTGGCCGCGATCGCGCCGATCGTTCCCGGCAGCACGGCGGCGATGCGTCGGTCGATGGTGTCGCGCAGCCACTGCACGCCAAGCGCCAGGCTGTGAGGCGGCTCGTGATGCAGCAACTCGATCGGCCCCAATGCCTGGCCGTAGGCGCCGAGGCCGGAGAAGAACGCATCGCGCTGCAGGTCCCAGCCGCCGGGATAGGCGGGCGGTTGCGGCGCGCGCAGCAGCGCGCGGATCCGCACCACGTCACCCACCGCGCCCGCATCCCCGTCGCCGGGCCGCAGCTTGATCCGGACGGTGCGCGCGATCCGGCGCGAGGATTGCTCGATGGCGACCCCCTGCAGGACGACGCGGCTTCCCGCCGGCAACGCCTCGATCCTGCTTATCTGGCCGGTGATGGTCACGCCGCGGCTCGGCATCGGATCGATCGGCGGGGCGCGGCCGGTTGCCAGCTGGCCGCAGGCGCATCCGAACGCCAGCGCCGCCAGCGCCGCCAGGATGGCGCGCGCGACCGGCCACGGGCGCGCCAGGATCGCGGCGATGGCGGCCGGCACCGCGACGGCCGCCCCGGCCCAGGCCGGGGGCTCGGCGCGCAGGCCGAGGTAGAGCAGCGTGCCGGCGCCCATGAACACCGGCAGCCACAGCACGAAGCGTCCTTGCTCCGCCTCCGCCCAGCGCGAGGCGGCGGCCCCGGAAAGGCTCGCCAGTTCCGCCACCTGGAGGTGACGCCGGGTGAACCGGGTCACCACCGGCGCCACCATCATCGCGGCCGCCGCTTTGGCGCGGCCATGCACTTCACCGGACCCAGGAAGATGCTAAATACCCGGAATGACAATCCGTACCCGTTTCGCCCCCAGCCCGACCGGGCTTCTGCACATCGGCGGCGCCCGCACCGCCCTGTTCAACTTCCTGTTCTCGCGCCATCACGGCGGCGAATTCCTGCTCCGCATCGAGGACACCGACCGCCAGCGCTCCACCGAGGCGGCAGTCCAGGCGATCCTCGACGGCCTCGCCTGGCTTGACCTGGCGCCGGACGCGCCGCCGGTGTTCCAGTCCACCCGGGTCGCCCGCCATGTCGAAGTTGCCCAGGCGATGCTTGAAAGCGGCCACGCCTATCGTTGCTACGCGACGGCGGAAGAGCTGCGCCGGATGCGGGAGGCGGCGGTCGCCGAGGGCCGCTCGCCGCGTTATGACGGAAGCTGGCGCGATCGCGATCCGGCCGAGGCTCCTGCCGGGATCGCGCCGGCGATCCGCCTGAAAACACCGGAGGCCGGCGACACGGTGGTGCAGGATCTCGTGCAGGGCGAGGTCCGTGTTGCCAACGCCGAGCTTGACGACATGATCATCCTGCGCAGCGACGGCACGCCGACCTACCTGCATGCCGTCGTCGTCGATGACCACGACATGGCGATCAGCCACGTCATCCGCGGTGATGACCACCTGACCAACACGTTCCGCCAGGTGCAGATCTTCCGCGCCATGGGCTGGGAGCTGCCCGCCTTCGCCCACCTGCCGATGATCCACGGCGCCGATGGGGCCAAGCTGTCGAAACGCCACGGCGCGGTTTCCGTGCTCGAATTCCGTGATGAGGGTTTTCTGCCCGAGGCGCTGTGCAATTATTTGCTGCGGCTCGGCTGGGGTCACGGCGATGCCGAGATCATCGACCGGGACGCCGCCATCGCGCTGTTCGACATCGACGCCGTCGGGCGCGCCGCCAGCCGGATGGATTTCGCCAAGCTGACGCATCTCAACGGCGTCTATCTGCGCCAGGCCGATGATGACCGCCTCACGCGCGAGACGCTCGACCGGCTGCGGGCCATGCCGGGGTTGAACCTCGACGACACCGCCGCCGGCCGCATCCGCAGCCTGATGCCCGGGCTGAAGGAGCGCGCCAAGACATTGGTCGAACTCGCGAATTCCGCCGCCTTCCTGGCCCGCGAACGGCCGTTGCCGTTCGATGCCAAGGCGGCCTCGCTTCTCACCCCGATGGCGCGGAGCCTGCTGGCCGAACTTTCGCCGGTGCTCGCGGCCACCGATTTCTCGGCGCCCGCCGTGGACCAGGCGTTGCGCCGGTACGCCGAGACTTCGGGACACAAGCTCGGCGCGCTCGCCCAGCCGTTACGCGCGGCGCTTACCGGCAGCACCACCAGCCCGGGCATCGACGTCACCCTAGCGGCGCTTGGGCGTGAGGAAGCGTTGGCGCGCATTGCGGCGGCAGTCGACAGGTAGGCATGGTTGGACCCGGCCATGGCAACCCCTCAATTCAACCATAGATTGTAGGCATGGAGAAAGGTTCGTGTCCAGCTTGTTTGCCTACACGCGGCTTTCGCCGGGTCGCTATCGCGAGCGGTTCGGGCTGACGTTCGAGGATTTCGCGGTCGGGCAGATCTTCGACCATCGTCCCGGCGTCACCGTCACGCAGCAGGACAACCTTGAGGAGGCGCTCGACACGCTGAACAACGCGCAGCTCCATTACGACCTGAACTATGCCGAGAACACCGAGTGGAAAGCCAATCTCGGGGTCAGCACGCTGACCTTGCAGCGCTTGTTCGGGATGACCTCGCGCACCTTCTACCGACGCGGCGCCGTGCTCGGGATCGACGGCATCGAAATGACCAATCCGGTGTTCGGCGGCGACACGCTGTATGCCCGCACCCGCATCGCCGCCAAGACCGAGGGCGCCGACGCCGATGCCGGCGTGCTCGAACTGGTCACCGAGGGCATCAACCAGCGCCAGGAGATCATCGCCCGCATCCGCTGGCGCATCGACCTGTTCAAGGCCGGCCGGCATCCCGAGGACCGCCTGTCCGGCAACGGCGCCATCGCCGAGGAGGAACGCTTCCGGTCCCATCACCCGACCGACGACGGCACGCTAATGGAGCAGACCGGGCTGTATTTCGAGGATTTCATTGAGGGCGAGAACTTCGAGCATTGGCCGGGGAAGTCGATCACCGCCGCCGAAAGCGCGCGCCATGCGCAGCGGTCGCTGGAGATCCATCCGCGCTATTCCGATCCGTCCTACGCGGCGTCGGTGCTGGGCCATCCGATCGACGTGTTCGAACCCTTCATCATCGGCGCTATGACGGCGCTCACCACCCGCACCTTCGGCCGCGTGGTGGCCAACCTGGGCTGGACCGACATCGCCATGCCGCGCGCCGTGCGGCTGGGCGAAACCATCCGCGCGGTCTCGACGATCGGCGCCAAGCGACCTTCGGCGCGGCGGCCGACGCAGGGTATCCTCCATGCCGAAACCACGGCCTATGGTGAGGACGGCACCGTCGTGTGCAGCTTCAAGCGCGTGTTCCTGGTCTATCGGCGCGATGGCGGTCCGTACCGGGCTGCCGGCTACTGATGGCGGGGTGGGTTCTGTCCGCGGCGCTTGGCGAAGGGACGGAAGCTATCGAGGTCATCCTGGTCAGTGACGGCAGCCCGGACAACTCGGCTGGTGATGGAGGTGACGCAGCGCATCGACAGCAGCGAGGTGCGCCACCTCCGTGTGCCGAC
>JANXRT010000226.1 GCA_025356735.1 Acetobacteraceae bacterium
TCGAGCGCGAGCTGGCGACGCCGAGCTTGACGCTGCGCACCGTCGAGCACTTGTCTGCGCTGCATCCGGATTGGGGGCTGCGCCTGCTCGTAGGCTCGGACGTGCTCGGGGAGACCTCCAAGTGGCATGCTTTCGAGCGCATCGCTGCCCTCGCGCCGCCGTACATCGTGGCGCGTCCCGGCTACGAGCACCCCGACGCCGGCGCCGCGCTCCTGCCCGACGTCTCCTCCACCCGTATCCGCGAAGCGCTCGCTCGGCGCGGCGAGCCCG
This sequence comes from Acetobacteraceae bacterium, assembly GCA_025356735.1. Lineage (GTDB taxonomy): Bacteria > Pseudomonadota > Alphaproteobacteria > Acetobacterales > Acetobacteraceae > PALSA-911. The sequence goes on from JANXRT010000226.1 coordinate 271, forward strand.
AAAGCGAAGCGCTGCTCAAAAGCTCCGTGCCGAGCGCCGCCCTCAGTTACATTTCAGAGCACGGCTTGTATCGGCGCTAGCCTCATTTCGGTAGTCTCGCCTTGTCCGGCTGGCGCCTCGCGGTAAGGTAGTGCCATGGGCGGCATGGACCGCTCGCTGGATGCCGCCATGCTGTATTCGAACGTGGTGTTCAGCGGCACCATGCTGGTCTGGCTGATGAACTCCCTGGCCAGCATCATCCGTGGCACCGGCAACATGTGGCTGCCGGCATCCGCCATCTGTGTCGGCGTGGTGCTGCTGGTGCCGCTCTCCCCTGCGCTGATCTTTGGCTTCGGGCCGATTCCGGCGATGGGGATTGAGGGCGGCGGGCTGGCGGTGCTGGTGACCACGCTGCTGACCGGCGCCGTGCTGGCTTGGTACCTGCTCGCGGGGCGCTGCGTGGTGCAGCTTCGAATTTCGGCGCTGCGCTGGAACCTATTCGCCGACATCCTGCGGGTCGGCGCTGTCGGCTCGGTCAGCACCCTGCAGACAAGCCTGACGATCGCCCTGACCACGGCGCTGGTCGGCGCCGCGGCGGGACCCGATGCGGTCGCCGGCTACGGCACCGGCGGCCGGCTCGAATATCTGCTGATCCCGGTGGCATTCGGTTTCGGTGGGCCGATGGTGGCTCTGATCGGCACCAACATTGGCGCCGGGCAACCGGAACGCGCGCTGCGCATCGCACTCACCGGCGGTGCGTTCGCCTTCGCGATTTCCGAGGTGATCGGTGTCGCCGCCGCGGTCTGGCCGCATGCCTGGCTCGGGCTGTTCGGCCACGATCCGAGAATGCTGGCCACCGGCGCCGCCTATCTGCGCATCGTCGGCCCGACCTACGGCTTCTTCGGCCTTGGCTTGTCGTTGTATTTCGCGTCCCAGGGCGCCGGCAAGCTGCTTTGGCCGCTGCTCGCCGGACTATGTCGGCTGATCGTCGCAATCGGCGGCGGAGGACTGGCGCTGTATCTCACCGGATCGCTTGCCTGGCTGTTTTCGGCACTGGCGCTAGCGCTTGTGCTTTATGGCGTCATGTTGGTCACCGCCGTGAAGAGTGGCGTGTGGTTCCGACGCAACCGGGACGTGGCACCGCGCCTTCAGTCTTGACGCTGGGATCGTAACGTAAGCACCTTGCCACAGGGTAGGCAAGGTTGATCAGGTGAGCGCCACGGCAACTGAACGGCTGGATCGACACCGCGATACGAATCCGGCGGCGATGAAGCGCCATAGCCTACGGGCGTTGAACGGGCTGAACTTCTTCGTAGCCGACATGCTGACCGGCTTCGGACCCTTCGTCACCGTTTATCTGGCAGCGAACAGCTGGAAGCCGGCCCAGATCGGCGTCGCGTTGAGCCTTGGCACCGCGGCGGCGATCGTCGGCCAACTCCCGGCCGGCCTTCTGGTTGACGCGGTGTCGCGACGTCGGCTGATCACCGCCGTCGGGATCGCCGCGATCATCGTGTCGGCACTGGTGCTTGGCGGCTTCGCAAACGCTAAGGCAGTCTTTGGCGCCGAGTTGCTGCAGGGTCTGGCGGCCTGCCTGCTGACCCCGGCCATCGCCGCCATAACCCTGTCGCTGAGCGAAAGCGGCAAACTGGCTCGGCAACTTGGCGGCAATGTCCGGTTCAAGGCGCTTGGCAGCGTGCTGGCGGCGCTGCTGATGGGCTTTGTCGGCAGCCATGTCGGGCCGGGGGCGGTGTTCTACGTTGCGGCGGCGTTCGGTGGCATGGCGCTGGGCTGCCTGTGGATGATCAGCGGCGTCGACATCGCCAATGCGCCACATCGCACGCAGCATCCGACCGCCTGGCCGAAGCACGCGCGACACCAGCCTTTGCGGCGTCCCCGCGAGCTGTGGAGGGATCCGGCGCTGCTGACCTTCGGCGGGTGTGTATTCCTTTTCCAGCTCAGCAATGCCGCTGTGCTGCCGTTTGCGGTGTCTGCCGTCGAGGCGTCTGGATTGGAAAACACCGACACGCTGGTGGCGATCGCATTGGTGGTGTCCCAGCTTGTCACCGCTTTCATCGCGCCGCGGCTCGGCGCCAGTGCGGAGGCGCGCGGCCGGAAGCTGATCCTCAGTATTGCTTTCGGCGCGCTGACGCTGCGTTGCCTGGTCCTGTCGATCGTCACATCCCCAGCGACGATCGTCGGCTGCCAGCTGCTCGACGGCGTCAGCGCATCATCGATCGGGGTGATGGTGCCGCTGATTATCGCCGACATCACTCATCACGGTGGCCGGTTCAACCTGGCCCTGTCGCTGGTCGGCCTTGCAATGACAGCCGGGGCGGCGCTTAGCACGTTGATCGCAGGCTTCGTCACGCAAAGGTTTGGTGTCCATGTGACGTTCTTGGCACTGGCCGCGGCGGCCGCCCTTGGCTGCCTCCTGGTGGCGTTGGCGCTACCCGAAACCGGACGGATAGCCACCGGATCGCAGAAGCGCTCGATGGTGACCCGCCAACCGATTCAGAATAAAACAACTGGCAAGGTTTGACGCTGCGGATTGCGCGCCCTACAACGGTTCTGCAAACGCCGTGTCCGACCGTTTTCTTCCGGCCGGATTACGCTCTCCCGGCGGAGGGGTGGCCGAGTGGCTGAAGGCGGCGGTTTGCTAAACCGTTAAAGGGTGTCAAGCCCTTTCGTGAGTTCGAATCTCATCCCCTCCGCCAAAGCTCTTGTTGTTGCCGCGCTTCACGATTGATCGAGTTCGGCGGCGTGCACACCTTCAAGAGCCGTCAGGCGAAACCTTGACCTCACGCACCAGGCAAGCACCGCCGTTCATAATGGTTTCAGAGATTTAAAGTACATCAGCCAGAGAGAATGCGTCCAGAGAGGATGCTGGGGTCGCTGACGCCCGAGAAGGTTATCTTCGTATTGTCAGACAACGTCAGCGTCGTCGAGCCGCCCGCGGAAACGGCACTCGAGATGGCGTTTCCGGCTTCAGCCGCGGAATAGCCTGAAAGTATCACGCCGTCCTGGGCAGAAAAATCCGTGATGATGTCGGTAGGCGCATGGCCGGCGATAAAGCTCTTGAAAAAGACGAAGTTGTTTGAAGCGCTGCCGCCGGCGAGCGTATCGGACAGGACGCCGGCGACCAATGTGTCGTTGCCGGCGCCGCCGATCATCAGATCGTTGCCGGTGCCGCCCCAAAAGATGTTGTTCGTACCGGAGCCTGCCGCGTTGATGGTTTCGCTACCCGCCGCGGCAGAGAACACAGCATCGCCAGCCGTGTTGCCGAAGGTGATCGCGCTTCCGGCTGCGCCGAACAGGGTTGAGCCGCCACTACCGCCGGTAATCGTCGCCTGACCCCCGTTGCCTGAGAATACGAGCGGCCCCGAGCCAGCCTGCACAAGTTCATGGGCACCCGGTGAGCCAACTATCGTGACGCTGCCCGATCCGCCGACGAAACTCAGGTTTGCGGCGCCGTCGAAGACAGTCAGATTGCTTGCGCCGGCCGCCGTGATCGTTGTCGAGCCGAGGCCGGTATTCCCCGCGCCTGCGACGATCGTATCGTTCGCGCCGCTTTCCCTGACGATGAAATCGCCGATGCCCGAAAGTAGAACGTTGCTGCTACCCGAGCTCACGATGCTCGCGGTGCCGGTGCCCGCACCGATCGTGTCAAACGAGCCCGCCTCCTGCATGGACAAGCTCCCGGAGCCGCCCAGGATCGTCGAATGATTGCCGGCGCTGGATACCGTCGCCGTATTGCCGAACACGGCCAACACGGTGGAACCGGCGACCAGGCTGATGTTGTCTGCGGCGCCCGCCGAGGTGATCGTTGCCGTTCCGGCGACACCGATATATGTCAGGCCGCCGTTGCCGGCGAGAACCTGTGTACCGGACGCACCATGAACGGTGGCATCGACGCCGTCGCCCACGGTCATATAGGTGTAGCTGGGCGCGAAGCTAGCGGACGATCCCGCAACGGTGTCGGAGATCTGGCCGATCTTGCCCCCAGGCACCGGGGGCAGCGGGGCGTTGAAATCCCTGGTTACAAGGGTTTCCGCTTTTTGCGCAGCGTTGATCGCGGAGGCAATCTGGCCGGCAAGAGAGATATTGGACACAGCGGTGGAGGAAATCGAAATGAAGGATCCGGCTGTCGAGCCCGGAACCGTTACGGTCGAAACCATCCATCACTCCGTCTGAATGGCACGAGGTGCGCGTCTCAATCGCATGCACCGTGCAAATACAATTTATCGTGACTTACAGCTATCGGAAACGGTTCTAAATGTAAATGATAAATTTTGATCCTTTGCTCTCACACTGAGAGAACTGACTGTCAGAGAATCTTGCCACGCCATAAGTTTTTAAGGAACACTCCGGAACGGAGTCCCGATGGCTAATCCGCTCCACGCATGATGTCCCAACGCAGACGCCTGCATCGTCAGCTTTTCAGCTCCGGAAAATCTTCCTCGCGAAATTCGGCTGAGGCTTGCTCGTTCGCCTTATACAGCCGTTCCTCCGTTTGACGCAGTTCGACCCTTCGAATCTTGCCGGAGATGGTCTTCGGCAACTCGGCGAATTCCAGGCGGCGAACGCGGCGAAATGGCGCAACGCTGGTTTGCAGATGTAGGAATATAGACAACGCCGTTTGGCGATCCGGGGCAATTCCAACTGCCAGGGCAATATATGCCTTCGGCACCGCCATCCTCGTCGCATGCGGCGCCGGAACCACGGCCGCCTCGGCCACTGCGGG
>JANXRT010000031.1 GCA_025356735.1 Acetobacteraceae bacterium
GTAGTCGCCCCTTTGAACCCCTTTGGTTAAGTATTGCGCCCACGGGGGCGCTTTCCCGGCGGGGCTTGGGGCGTAGCAGGCAAAGGTTCCGACTGGCCGCCTTCGGCCAGTTGGAATGCCTGCGGAGGGAGAGCCCCGAGCTTACTGCCTGCGGCGCCAAGCACAACATGCTTCGCCACCTCATCGGTGGTGGCGCGCCAGATGCCGGGATGGCCGAGCATTCCGGCTAGGGCCTCACCGAGGTAGCGGATCCGGTGCGCCTGGCCAGTAACGAACGGGTGCAGCGTCAGGTTGAACGTGCCGCCGCCTTCCTGGTGCAGGTAGTCGAACGCCTCGACCACGCCGCTGGCCCAGATCGGCGGCGACACGCGGCGCAGCGCCATGCATTCGAGGTCGTTCCATTCGGGCTGCGGCGGCAGTGCGAGCAGATGGCGTTGCTCGCCGTAGGGGCCGTGCAGGTAGGGCCGGTCGTCGTTGGCCCAATCGGTGGTGTAGGCGAAGCCGGCCTCGGCCAGCAGGGCGTTGGTGCGGGTGGATTGGTTGAAATCCTGGCCGCACCAGCCGGCGGGCGGGATGCCGGTGGCGTCGATGACCGCTTGCCGGCTTTCGGCGATGTGCTGGCGCTCCTCCGCCGCAGTCATGTCGGCGGTGATGCGGCGCGTGGCATGGGTGCCATGGGCCATGAAGCAGGCGCTGCGGCGGGCGCATTCGTCGACCAGTTCCGGATACCGCCGGCCTGCTTCGGCGCCGAGGCCGATGCTGGGGCGCAGGTTGTAGCGGTCGAGCACTTCGAAGATGCGGAATATGCCGACCCGGGCGCCGTATTCGCGGTGGCTGAAGGTCAGCCAGTCGGGGTGAAAGCTGCCAAGCGGCGATACGATGCGGGGATCGCGTGAGGCGCCGGCCGGCGGCGACAGCTCCCAATGGTCGAGCAGGATAGTGACGGTGAAGGCGATTCGCGCGCCGTCGGGCCAGGTGAATTCAGGCGCGTCCGGCAGGGTTCGGAACGCATGGTGGAGGTGGTCCATGCCGGGCGTTCGAATTTCGCCGCGCGGCGGCGTGGCGCCCGGGCGGTATGGATTGTCTGGATCAGCCATTGGCGGCTTCGCGCGCGGCGAGATGCGCCTCGATCGTAGCCAGATGATTGTCATTGTACCAGCCAGCGATCTTCTCGCCGGTCGTGACCCAGACGCCAGGATGGGCCAGGATGTATTCGAGCGCGCGGCGGACGGCACGGATGCGGTGCGGCTGGCCCACCCAGAACGGGTGCAGCGCGATGCACATCACCCTGCCCTGCTCGGCGCCTTCGGCGTACACCGTGTCGAAATGGTCGCGTATTTGGCGCGCGAACTCGTCAACCTCCTCGCCGCGGCGATTGACGATGACGTCGTTGAGATCGACGGAATACGGCACGGAAAGCAGCGCGCCCGATTTCACCCGCAACGGAAACGGCTGGTCGTCGTGGTAAAGATCGGCTGTGTAGCGAAAGCCGGCGTCGGCCGCGAGGTCGAAGGTGTTGAGCGTGTTGGTGATCGCCGGGCTGAACCAGCCCGATTGCTCGCGCCCGGTCAGCTCGCGGTGGATTTCTCGGGACTCCAGCATCTCGGCCAGTTCTTCGGCGGGCGTCAGGTCCCAGTGGTAGCGCGTGTTGTAGATGCCGTGCGACATCAGCTCCCACCGGCGTTTTTCCATCGCCTCCAGGATCTGCGGGAAATGCTGGATGACCGACATCGACAGGCTGACGGTGCAGGGGAAACCGAGATCGTCGGCAAGCTGGAAGAAGCGCCACAGACCGACGCGGTTGCCCCAGTCGCGCTGGGAGTAGCCCAGCACGTCCGGCGCCGGAGAGCGCGGCCACGGCTCACGCGTGCGCACGAACTTCGGCAGGTACTCGTAATGCTCGATGTTCGGCACGATCCACAGCGCGACCCGGGCGTTGTTGGGCCAGCGTAGCGGCGGGCGATGGGCGATGGGCGAGTAGGCGAACAGATCGTCCGTCATAGAAGTTCTTGAAGAAGATGTAGGGCGGAAAAGCCCTTGCGCCTTCCGCCGGCTTGCCTTGCTTTCGCGCGAAAAGGAAGGCGGAAGGCGCAAAGGCTTTTCCGCCCTACGTTTGAACTCACGCGGCGCTGACCACGTAGGCCTTCAGGCTGTCCACCTCGGTTTCCTGCTGGGTGATGCGTGCCTTGACCACGTCGCCGATGCTGATCATGCCGATCAGCTTGCCGTCCTCCATCACCGGCAGATGGCGGAACCTTCCCTCGGTCATCATCGCCATCGCCTCGGGGACGGTGGTGTGCGTGGTGCCGGTTTGCGGACTTGCGGTCATCAGCTGCGAGGCCTGGCGCTGCAGCACGCCGGCGCCATGCTCGGCCAGCGCCTGCACCACGTCGCGTTCGCTCAATATGCCGCATAGATGACCCTCGGCGTCGAGCACCGGCACGGCGCCGATGCGCCGTTTGGCGAGCAGTTGAACCAGGTCAAAAATGGTCGTTTCGGGTCGTATCGATACGACCTCGTGGCCTTTGTGCTTTAAAATTGCGGCAACCGTCATGTCCATCCTCCTTGCGTGAGAGATTTTTATTGATGGCTGCCGATGGTGCGCCCGACCTTGAGGCTGCGCAACTTCCCGATGAGCGTGTCCGCAAAACTCAGTCGCCGACGGCCTCCGCCGAGCGCACGATCCGCGGCACGTTCGGCATGCTCGGCGTGCTCGGCGTCAACTGGGTCGCCACGAGTTCGGAGAATATCCCGCGCATCGCGATCAACTCGGAAAAACTGCCGCGCTCGACGATCTCGCCGCCTTCGAACACCAGAATCTCGTCGGCGTCGCGCACCGTGGACAGCCGGTGGGCGATGATAAAGGTGGTGCGGCCCTGCATCAGCGCCGCCAGGGCGCGCCCAACCCGGGCTTCCGTCGCGGCATCCAGCGCGCTGGTG
>JANXRT010000310.1 GCA_025356735.1 Acetobacteraceae bacterium
GGCGCGCCGTCGCGCCAGCCGAAGGTCGCGGTGGCGAAATCGAGCTTCTGGATGCCCTCGGGCTTATGCGTTTCACTGAAATAAGCGACGTGGGTGTTGTCCTGAGGCATGGCGGGGATGACGTAGGCGAGCTCGGAAAAACGGCCACCGGTGATCTCGATCGCGGCCCCCTGCATGCCGGCCTGGATCAGCGGGGCGGTGATCGCGCTCAGCAGCGTCTGGTTCGGCTCCAGCCGGTACAGCAGCGAGGCGGCGTCGCCGGCGACGCTTGCGATGCGCGGGTTGGCGATCGGGCCGGGTTGAGTCAAGGTTCGCATGATGCCTCCGTAAACGGTTGGACCACGATTTTGCAGGGCCGAACACGATGCTTATTCTTGTGGTCGGCCCGTCGGGCGCCGGCAAGGACACAGTGCTGGATGCGGCGCGGTCACGGCTGGCGGGCGACCCGCGGTTCCGCTTCGTGCGCCGCGCCATCACCCGGCCGGCGGCGGCTGGCGGCGAGGACCATGAGGCGGTCACCGAGGCCGAGTTCGACCGGCGGTTGTCGGCTGGCGAATTTTCGATTTGGTGGCGGGCGCACGGGTTGGGCTACGGCGTGCCGGCCGATATCGGCGAAACCGTCGCGCGGGGCGTGGTGGCGGTGGTCAATGGCTCGCGCACGCGGATAGACGCGGCGGCGCGGCTTTTTCCGACGCGGGTGATCGAGGTCACCGCCGCGCCAGAAATCCTGGCGCAACGGCTGGCGGCGCGGGGACGCGAACCGGCCGGCGATATTTCCGAGCGCCTGGCGCGAACGATCACGTTGCCGCCGGATGTCGCGGTGGACGCGATATGCAACGATGGCAGCGTGGCGGCGGCGGTCGAACAGTTTGTCGCGGTGCTCAACCGAGCAGCGGAATCCATGAGGCGATCGTGAACGGCATCTGGCGGCCGTCTTGGGGCGGTGGTTGGCCGAACAGGCAGATTTTCGTGATGCGCCTCGGCCGGTCGAGCAAGCCGGTGAAATGCGCCTGGGCGGCGGGGCGGTAGATTTCGAGTTCCTGCGGGCTGAGCCGGCGGGTCAGCGTCATGTGGAAGAACCAGGTTTCGAACACGTAAGGGTAGCCCCAGCGCACCAGCATCTTTTCCTGATGCGCGTCGAGGCCGCCGCGGCGGCGCGCGGCCAACTCGGCCTCCGATGGCTGGGCGCGGAACGGATCGAGCGACGCCACGCAGATGTCGGACAGCGTCTGAAGCTCGGGGCAGGGTTCGGTATCGCGCAGTGCGAGGAAGCCGTGGATGTCGGCGATTTCCAGCGGCGGCAGGGTGAACGGCCGGATGTCGCGGACCATGCGTCGCGCCGCGTCCTCCAGCTCGAACCAGGTGGCGCCGGGCGTCAGGCGCATCGGCGGCTTGAGGGTGGCGTGAAAGCCGTAGCGGGCGGGATCGGCGGTGATCGCCAACATGTCGGGCAGGTCGGGCTGGGTCAGCGTAGCGTTGGTCTCGGGATCGCGGCCGAGCCAGGCGGCACCGGCCTGGAACAGCGGATCGTCGAGCGCGGGCGTGTAGTAGGCGGCGAACCTGGCCGTCAAGCGACCCGCTCGCCGGCGCGGAACACCTGGCGGACGACGGGCAGGTCACCCCACAGCCGCACGCGGACTACATCGCCGCGCAGGCCTGGCTCGATGCGGCCGCGATCTGGCAGGCCGGCCATGCGGGCGGGGTTTTCGGACACCATCGCCACCGCATCCGGCAGGGTGATGCCGGTGTCGCGGACGCATTGGAACACCGCTTCGACCAGGGCGGCGGGCACGTAGTCGGAGGCGAAGGCATCGACCGCGCCGGCGCGCACCATGGCGGCGGCCGAGACGTTGCCAGAGTGCGAGCCGCCGCGGACGATGTTGGGCGCGCCCATGATGACGTCCATGCCGAGCGCGCGGGCCGCCTGGGCGGCTGCCATGGTGACGGGAAATTCGGAAATGCGGATGCCGTCGGCGTGGTTTTCCTCGATTTCCGCTTCGGTCCGGTCATCATGGCTGGCGAGGGCAATATTCAGGCCGGCGACGCGGGCGAGCAGGGCGCGGCGGTTGGCGTCGCGCATGAGTGCGCGCTGGGCGGTGAGCTCGGTAATGCGGGCCTCGATCGCCTCCTCGCTGTTGCCGTCGTCGCGGCGCATCTTCCTGTAGCGGGACATGTCGGCGTACTGGCCGATGCCGGGGCTGTGGTCCATCAGGCTGATCATGCGGACCAGGGGGTGGTCGGCGACCGGCTCGACGAGTTCCAGCACGTCGATTGCCGGCATCTCGCAGCGCAGGTGCAGGAAGTGCTCGGATTTAAGCAGGCCGGAGCCGGACAGCGCGTCGAGGTCGGCGACGCCTTCCTGAAAGGTGCGCAGCCGGTCCTTGTCGAAGCCGAGATCGCCCAGGCAGAGCGCGTCGAGCACCGTTGTGACGCCGGCGGCGGCGCATTGGGCGTCATGCGCCAGCATCGCCGAGCGCGATGGCCAGCGGGCGTTGAGCCGTGGCTGGACCTGACGCTCGAGGTTGTCGGTGTGGACATCGACCACGCCGGGAAGGAGGAAATCGCCTTCAAGGTCGATCGCGCCCGGCGCGTGGGAGCGGCCTTCCGAGACATCAAAAATCAAGCCATCGCGGAGCACGACGGTGCCGTCGATCACGCGGTCGGGCAGCACCAGCCGTGCATTGGTAAGGATGGTCTCGGAATTCATGCGGCGTCCTGGATCGGCAACACGGGGAACATTGTATCGGCGACGGCGTCGCGGACCTCTTCATCGTGGAAGATACCGACGATGGCAATGTTTTGCGCCTTGGCCTGGCGGATGCGGTCGATGACCACGCGGCGGTTGGCGGCGTCGAGCGCGGCGGTAGGTTCGTCGAGCAGTAAAATCGGGTGGCCGCCAATGAAGCCGCGGGCCAGATTGACGCGCTGCTGCTCGCCGCCGGAGAAGGTTGGCGGCGGCTTCGACTGCAGGCGCGGCGGGATGTTGAGCGAGGACAGCATTTCTTTCGCCCGGTCTTGCGCGTCGGGGCCGGTCGCGCGCTCGGCGACGAGGTCGATCGCGGCGACGCGCGGCACGACGCGCAGGAACTGGCTGACGTAGCCCAACGTCTTATCGCGTATCCGGAGCATCTCGCGCGGCGTGGCGGCGGCGATGTCCACCATGGCGCCGTCGTGGCGGACCAGGATGCGGCCGGCGCCGGCGCGGTAGTTGCCGTAGAGGCAGCGCATCAGGGTGGACTTGCCGGCACCCGAGGGTCCCGAAAGGGCGACGCACTCGCCGGCGCGGACGACGAGGTCGATGCCCCACAGCACCGGAATTCGCAGGCCTTGTTGCAGGTGAAGCGTGAAGCTTTTTGCTAGCCCTTCGGTTCGCAGCATGACGGAATTCATGCCTGCAGGACCGAGCTGACGAGGAGTTGGGTGTAGGGGTGCTGGGGGTCGTCGAGCACCTGGTCGGTCAGGCCGGTTTCCACCACCTCGCCAGCCTGCATGACCAGGATGCGTTGGGCGAGCAGCCGGGCGACGGCGATATCGTGGGTGACCAGCACGACGGCGATGCCGAGGCGGGAGACCAGGCCGCGGATGAGGTCGAGCAGCCGGGCCTGGACCGAGACATCCAGGCCGCCGGTGGGTTCGTCCATGAACACCAGGCGGGGATGGGTGACGAGGGTACGGGCGATTTGCAGGCGCTGCAGCATGCCGCCGGAGAAGGTTCTCGGCAGGTCGTCGATGCGGGTTGGGTCGATTTCGACCTCGGTGAGCCAGTTTGCGGCTTCGGCGCGGATGTTGCCGTAGTGGCGCGCGCCCTGGGCCATCAGGCGCTCGCCGATGTTGCCTCCGGCGGAGATGGCCATGCGCAGGTTTTCGCGCGGGTCCTGGTGGACGAAGCCCCAATCGGCGCGGTGCAGGGCGCGCAGCGCCGGGGCCGGCATGGCGTAAAGTTCGTTACCGAGATAGCGGACGGTGCCTGAGTCCGGTTTGATGCGGCCTGACATGACGTTGAGCAGGGTGGTTTTGCCGGAGCCAGATTCGCCGACGATGGCCAAGACTTCGCCCGGCCAG
>JANXRT010000322.1 GCA_025356735.1 Acetobacteraceae bacterium
AAGCGGGGCCCTGGTCTCGACCGTGGCATGACGCCCGTCCGCGCGCCGGACCGTGACGCGGGCCCAGCCCTTGGCGGCATCGGCGACAGGCCGCCCAGCGATCCGCGCGGCCAACGCCAGCACCGCCGGATCGTCGGTGGCCGAGACCTCGCCGATGCCGACGCGGCCATGGACCAGCGCCAGCGCGACCAGGAACGGCAGCGCGAACTGAGCCTCGACGATCTGGCGTGGTTTCCGTTTGTGCCCGGCGTTTTCGAAGTTGTCGGTATGGGCGGCGGGATCGGTCGCGATCTCCACGGCGGCGATGTCCGTGCCATCGGCCAGGCCGAGTTGCTGGTGGAGGGTGATCGCCGCGTCCAGCGTGGCGTGCAGCGGCCGGCCGCAGGGATACGGCTTGAAGCTGATCTCCTCGCCACGGAAGCGAGTGCCCAGCTGATCGGTCAGGCGGGCCGCGTCGTATCCGTTCGGCTGGTACAATTCGAAAAAGCCGAATTTGCCCAGGAAGACATGCTCCGCTCCCGTGAAATCCTCGGCTGCCAATTCCGCCGCGAACACCGCGCTGCCGGCCGCCTGCCCGGCCTGCAGGCGCTTGGTCAAGGCGCCGTCGACGATGCACTGGCGGTTGCCGGCGGCATGGCTGTAGGCGATACCCAGCGCATGCTCCATCTGGCCGGGCGACAGGCCGAGCAGCTTTCCCGCCGCCGCCGTGGCACCGAACACGCCGATCGCCGCGGTGCGGTGCCAGCCCCGATCCAGGGTCGCGGCCAGCGCGATGCGGCACGACACGTCAAGGCCGAGCGCCACCGCCAGCATCAGGTCACGCCCCGAAACCCCGCCCAGCCGGTCGGCCATGGCGAGGCTCGCCGCCAGCACCGACACCCCTGGATGTATCGAGCCGCCGTGATCGAGCGTGTCGTCGAAATCCAGCGCGTGGCCCATGCTGGCATTGAGCAGCGCGGCCTGCGGCGCCGGCATGCGCCCACCCAGCACGACCCGGCTTTCGCCCGTTCCGCCCCACCTTCCCAGCACCCGGGCAACCTCGGAAATACCCGGTGAGCCGGAGCCGCCCAGCATGCAGCCGAAGGTGTCGAGGATGTCGTGCCGGGTCGCGTCCCGCGTGGTGGCCGGCAGGTCCTCGAACCCGGTGCGGCAGACGTGCTCGGCCAAGGCGCGGGCCGGATCGGCAACCATGGGCAATCTCCCGACTTGTTCCGCTGCTGCGGCTTCCAATCCAATCATGAGGCATACATGACGGCGGACAAGCACCATTTCGACGCGCTCATCGCGACCGCGAAGCTGGAACTCGACCGCGCCCATCGCGGCGCGCTCAGCGTAGAGGCCGGGGAAATCCGGCGCGGGCTGGAGCTTGCCCTGACGGCGCTGCGCGAGGCGACCGCCGAAGCGGCGGACACCAAGGAAGCGGCTGCACCGGAGCCGACGACTCTGACCGAATTGCAGGCAACGTTGACCACCGCCCTGGCCGAGCTGGATGGCGGCCAGCTTTCCGGGATGGAGGCGAATATCGAGGCGGCGCGTCACCGCCTCGATGCAGCGACATCCTGAGGGTCACATCGGCGGCACGACGCTGCCACGGCCGACCGCGACGGCGGCGGCGCCAAGGCTGCCATCCTCCGCACGGCGCGCGAACACCACCACGACGGCGCCGGGAACCAGCAGGCTGCGGTCGGCCGGCTCGAACGTCACCACCGGCACGTCGTCGGGCACCACGATCTTCCGCTCGCCGGCGCCGTAGTTCACCGTGATGATGCGGCCGGCGGTCGTCACCAGCGAGCCGACCGTGCCGTTGGTCATGCGGCTCTCCGGCGTCAGGTCCCAGGGTCCGTCGAGCGGGTTGTTGCGCGCACCGGACGGCACCACCGTCACTTCCAAGGCGCGCGCCGAGCCATCGTCGTTCGGCACCGAGGCGACGCCGACACTGCTGCCGGGCTTGAGGTCGGCCTCGGTCGCCGCGATCACCGCGAGCACCGTCACCGGGTTGGCGAGCTTGACCTGCACGCTCTGCCCGGCGCGGTCGCGGACTTCCAGCATGTCGCCGGAAAGCTGTTCCACGCTGCCACGGACCCGCGTCGGCGTCAGCGCCGCCGGCGACTGGATGGCCCCAGCTTGGGGCGTCGCAGCTTGGGACGTCCCAGCCTGGGAAGTAGCAGCTGGCGGAGCAACGGTCGGGGCCACCGTCTGGGCGACCGCAGCGGCGACGTGCAGCGTCAGGCCGGCGGCGACAGAAGCGGCGAGTGTCTTGCGCATGAAGGCGTGTTCCTGTTCTGCTATCGGTTATTGGGCGGTTATTGGGCGGTTATTGGGGGCGGGAGCGGCGATGTCCGGGTTGCAGATCTACGGCGTGCCGATCTCGCGATCGATCAGCAATATCTGGGCCTGTCTGGAACTCGGCTTCCCTTACGAGAATGTCCCGATCGGCTGGGACGACAATTCGATATATTCGGATACGTTCCGCGCCATTAATCCCAACGCCCGCGTTCCGGCGATGCGGGACGGCGATTTCGTGCTGTGGGAATCGCTGGCGATCAACCTCTATCTCGTCCGCAAGCATGGCGGCCCGATGGCGGCGACCGACCTCGCGCAAGAGGCGCTAGCCTGGCAGTGGACCCTGTGGGCGGCGGTGCACCTCGAACGGCCGCTGATGCGCTGGGCCTTCCACCGGTTCATCCTCGACGAGGCCGAGCGCGATCCAAAGGCGGCGGAAGCCGGGATGGCAGAGGCGATGCCGCTGCTCGCGGTCCTGGACTCCGAACTCGGCCGCCGTCCCTTCCTCGCCGGCGATCGCTTCACGGTGGCCGACCTCAATGTCGGCTGCGCCATGTTTCGCGCCCACCACCATCTCGATACTCCGGACAAGCCCAACCTGGCGCGTTGGCTGCGCGCGGTGTTCACCCGACCGGCGGCGGAACGGGCCTGGGCGATCCGCGTCGCCGAGGCCGCGCGGCTGGCCTAGAAGATGCCCATTGCCAAGCCGGCCGCGAATGTCCTTCCCAGCTCCTCGCAACGCTGAAGCGCTTCCGGTGCGATGGTCTTCATAGCCAGGATCGCCTCGGGCGCCTGCGCGTTGGTGTGCACGATCATCGGCTCCGCCACCTGGCGCAGCCGCCAGCCGGTGGCGATGCGCGCGATTTGGCGCACCGCGTTGTGGCCGTCGCTGCCGGCGCAGACCAGGGTCAGGAATGGCCGGCCGTTGATGCGGTCCAGGACCGGATAGTAGCTGCGGTCGAAGAAATCCTTCATCACCCCGGCGATGGCGGCAAGGTTCTCCGGGCAGGCGAAGATGTAGCCGTCCGCCGCCAGCATGTCCCGCGGCCCGGCCGCCTGCGCCGTGACGAGCTCGACGGCGACCTCGCCATCCGACCGGGCTTCCGATTGGGCCCCGCGCGCTGCCGCCCGCGCCATCTGCCCGGTGCCGCCGGTATGGGAATGGTATACGATCAGCAACGACTTCATTCCCGCACCCAGGATGTTCCATGAAACTATATGGCGCCCCGAACCCGGCCCCCAACCCGCGCCGGGTCCGCATCTTCCTGGCCGAAAAGGGGATAGACCTGCCCGAGACGCCGGTCAGCCTGATGCGGCGCGAGCACAAGTCGCCCGAGCACCGCGCCCGCAACTCGCTGGGCCAGGTGCCGGTCCTGGAACTCGACGACGGCACCATGATCTCGGAGACAGTGGCGATCTGCCGCTACTTCGAGGAAACTTTCCCCGATCCGCCGCTGTTCGGCACCGGCGCGGTCGAGCGCGCGCTGGTCGAGATGTGGGTGCGCCGCGTCGAGTTCGTGGTGATGACGCCGGTGCACAACTTCTGGCGCCACGCCCATCCCCGCACCGCGGCGCTGCTGACCCAGTTCAAGGCGTTCGGCGAGTCCAACCGCGCGATCCACGCCGAGGCGCTCGCCTGGCTCGACGGCGAGCTGGCCAGCAGGACGTTCCTGGCCGGCGAGGCCTTCACCATCGCCGACATCTGCGCGCTGACCACGATCGACTTTTCAAAGTGGATCGGCCTGGAGATGCCGGCCGGACTTACCGCCCTGCAAGACTGGCACACAGGAGTTTCCGCCCGTGCCAGCGCCAGCGCCTAGATGGTAGGGTGGGCGAGCTCTTGCGCTACCCACCGTCCCATGCCCACGCGCACCCCGAAGGTGATGGGTAGCGCAAGCGCTCACCCCTCCTACGCTGCCTTGTTTAATCGCCCACATCACCCGACAAAGCAGCGATCGGGGCGGTCCAGTTACGACGCGGCGCGTTCAGCATCTGGCTCGGCATGACGCCGTAGGTTTCGCGCGGCAATGCCGTGGCCAGCCTTGGTTCCTGGCGCGCCATCGCGGCGGCCTCGACCTCGCGGGCGAGCCGCGCGAACTCGGCCGGCGGCCGCGTCTCCTCCGGGGTCGCGAACAGCCCCGCCGCCTTGATCCGCAGGCCGACGCCGGGCTGGCTGGTGAACACGGTGGTCGGCAGCACCAGAACCAGGCCGGCGAGCAGCGGCAGCCACCCCATGTTCAGGCCGCTGCCGAGCAGGATGGCGCCGGTTCCGGCCAGCGCGGGCAAACCGAGCCTTGCCGCCGCCTCGCCCCAACCGACGCCGCGATCCTCGCGGCTCTGGGCATCCCATCGCACCACGCGGCCCGAGAAGGTGTTCCACAGGAAGGCGATGTAGCAGCACAGCGTCGGCGGCCCGACCAGCATGCCGAGGATCTGCTCGGCCAGGGCGCCGGCCAGCAGGCGCGGCGTGCCGCCGAAATCGCGTCGCAGCTCACGGTTCGCCAGCGTCCAGCCGATCGCCAGCAGCTTCGGCGCGAACAGCAGGCTGAACACCGCCCACAGCATGGCGTCCGACCAGGCGGCCTGGGTCGGGTCCATCGGCGCGCCCCGCGAGCCGAGCGCCACGGCGGCGGCAAGGAACAGGACGAACAGCGGCGCCGACAGGTAATGAAGGATGCCGACGCCGAGATGCAGCACCGAGGCCAGCCGCAGCCCCTCGGCGCGCAACACCTTGATGTGCTGCATGTTGCCCTGGCACCACCGGCGGTCGCGCGCCAGGTGATCGACCAGGTTGGTCGGCGTCTGCTCGAACGAGCCGGCGATCCCGGGCGCCAGCCAGACCTCCCAGCCGGCGCGCAGCATCAGCGCCGCCTCGACCGTGTCGTGGCACAGGATGTCGCCGCCGAGCGGGGCGCGGCCCGGCAGCTCGGGCAGGCCGCAATGGCGCATGAACGGATCGATCCGGATGATCGCGTTGTGGCCCCACCAGCTGCCATGCGCGCCCTGCCAGAACGACTGGCCCTGGGCCAGCAGCGGGCCATAGAGCCGGGCGGAAAACTGCTGGAACCGGGCGAACAGCGTGTCCTTGCCGACCGGGTAGCACATCGTCTGCACGATGCCGGCGCGCGGGTTGGCCTCCATCAGCCCGATCATGTGGGCGATCGATTGGCCGACCATCAGGCTGTCGGCGTCGAGCACGACCATGAAGTCGTAGCCGGAACCCCAGCGCACGCAGAACTCCTCGACGTTGCCGGCCTTGCGGCGGATGTTGTTTTCCCGGTGGCGATAATGGATCTCGCGGCCGTCGGAACCCGCGCACGGCACGCCCTCCGCCGCCAGGACGCGCGACACCAGCCCGGCATGTTGCAGCGCCTCGGCCTGGACGGTGGCCGGGCTGCGGGTGTCGCTCAGGACAAAGATATCGACGTCGCCGATGCCGCCACGCGGCAGCGAGGCGCGCATCGTGGCGACCGCGGCGAACACCGAAACCGGGTCTTCCTCATAGACGGGGACAAGCACCGCCGTTCGCGCGCGGCCCGACAGGACAGGCGGCGACAACCCGCGGACCGGGCCGAACCAGCCGGCCACCGCCACCAGCGCGCCAAGCAGCGGAACCCACGAGGTCAGCGCGAGCGCGGCCGCGTTGGCGGTCGCCAGCCCCACGAACAGGATACCGAGGATGCCGGGCGATGGCACCGACATCGCGGAGGCCAAGGCCACAAACGCGGTGAAGGCCGCCACCGGCACAAGATGGCTGGCGTGGCGGAACCAAAGCGGCGCGCCGCGCGGGTGGGAAGAGGAATGCGTAGTCATGTCGGCTCCGGGAACTAGGGCTGAGCACGGGATATCGCGTGCGATTGCGCCGGGAGCGCGCCCCATTTGTGGCAACATCTTGCGTCGAGAGAATTCGCCGACGGCGGCTGAATACCCCAGGGGCACCCAAACACCTAAAGCGCGGCAGCGTGTCCGGTATCGGACAACTTAAATTGCGCCGCCACCAACAGGATCAACGGGCAGCGTTGAAGCCGCCGAACTATTCCGGTTACCTCGCGCTCAGGTGACGTGGCCACCCAGGTAGGTGGCGTGAAGGATATCGCTGCCGAGCAGGTCGGCGGCCGGCGCCTCGTGCACCACCCGTCCGGTTTCCATCAGGTAGCAGGTGTCGGCCCGCGCCAACGCCTTCTCGACCAGCTGCTCGACCAGCAGGATGGCGACGCCGTCGCGGCAAAGCGAGGCCGCGACATCCAGGATGCGGTCGACCACCAGCGGCGCCAGGCCACCCGACGGCTCGTCCAGCACCAGCAGCCTCGGTTGCGCGATGATGCCCTGCGCCACCGCGAGGATCTGCTGCTGGCCTCCGCTGAGGCGCGACGCGGGCTGCCGCCGCCGCTCCGCCATCTCGGGAAACAGCGCGTAGATGCCGTCCAGCCGCGCCCGGTCGCCGCGCGGCGTGCGGGCATAGGTGCCGATCAGCAGGTTGTCCTCGACCGACAGCGGCCCGAACACGCGATGGCCCTCCAGCACCTGGACCAGGCCGGCTCGGACGATGTCGCGCGGGCTGGACTGGGTGATGTCCTGGCCGGCGAAGCGCACCCGCCCGGCGCGCTTGCCGATCAGGCCGGACATCGCATGCAGGGTCGTGCTCTTGCCGGCGCCGTTGCGCCCGAGCAGGGTCACGAACTCGCCGGCGCGTACCCGCAGCGCCGCGCCGTGCACCACCACGGCGCGGCCATAGGCGACGTGCAGGTCCTCGATCTCCAGCAGCGTCTCGCGCGGGGCAGGCGGAAAGGCGTTCATGCGCCGAGATACACCCGCACGACCTCGGGATCGCGGCTGACATCCTTCGGCAGCCCGTGCGCGATGATCCGGCCGAGATTGAGCGTGGTGACCCGGTCGCAGGTGCGGAACACGAAGTCGGTGTGGTGCTCGACCAGCAGCACCCCGATGCCGGCATCACGGATCACGCCGATGATGTCGCCGAGGGTCGCGATCTCCGCCGTGGTCAGGCCGCCGGCCGGCTCGTCGAGCAGGATGAAATCGGGCCGCATGGTCAGCGCGCGGGCGATCTCGAGGAAGCGCTGCGCGGTGTGCTCCAGCACTTCGGCGCGGCGGCCGAGCACGTCGCCCAGGCCGATGCCCTCCAGCATGGCGCGGGCGCGGGCGCGTATCTCGCGCTCCTCGCGGCGCGGCCGGGGACCGGCGAACGCCGTTTCCATGAAGCCGGACCGCACGTCCGGCCAGCCGCCGAGCATGGCGTTGTCCAGCACCGAAAGCGCGCGCACCAGCTTCGGCGTCTGGAAGGTGCGCGCGATGCCGAGCCGGGCGCGCGGCTGCACCCCCGTCCCGGTCAGCTCGCGCGTGCCCAGCCGGATGGCGCCGCCATCGACCGAGTAGTAGCCGGAGATCAGGTTGAGCAGCGTGGTCTTGCCCGATCCGTTGGGCCCGATCAGCCCGTGCACCTCGCCGGGCCGCAGCTCCAGCGAAACCGCGTCGACCGCGACCAAGCCGCCGAACCGGCGGGTGACCTTCTCCGCCTCCAGCGCCACGCCCGCGCGCGCATTCCCGTAATCATGCGCATGGGTAATGGCGTGGCGAAGTTTCTCAAGATCCGGCACCACGCTGGTATGCTTGTGCGGCGCCTGGCGTAAGCGCGCCGCCAGGCCGCCGATCAGCTCGCCGAAGCCGCCGGGAATGACCAGCACGACGACAAGCAGAACAAGCCCATAGAAAAAGGTGCCGTATTTCGCCAGCGGCCCGACCAGCGCCGGCAGCGCCGCCAGCACCGCGGCGCCGACGAACGGGCCCAGGATCAGGCCACGGCCGCCGATGATGATGGCGACGAAGAAGTAGATGCCGACATTGACCACGAAGGCGTCGGGCGTGATGTAGCTCTGCGAGGTCGCGTACAGCCCGCCGGCGAGGCCGGCCGAGAAGCCGCTGAACACGAACACGATCAGCTTGGTGCGGTAGATCGGCACCGCGACCGACTGCGCCGCCACCGTGCTGTCGCGCAGCGCCACCATGGCGCGGCCCCACATGAACCGCGCCAGGTTCCAGGTCATCCAGGTGATGAAGCCGCCGATGCCGACCACCAGCCAGTACAACCCGTGCGGCGTGTTGAACGGCGCCGGGAACTCCGGCGCCTGCAGGCCGACGCTGCCGTTGGTCAGCCACTGCTCGGCCAGCGCCAGCTCCGACACGATCAGCCCGAACGCCAGGGTCAGCATGGCGAAGTAGAAGCCCGGCAGCCGCAGCGACGGCAGCCCGAGCAGCAGGCCGAGCAGCGCGCAGATCACGCCGCCGGCGAGCAGCGCCAAATACGGGTTCCAGCCGAACGTGCCGGCCAGGATGCAGAACGCATAGGCGCCGACCGCCAGCAGCCCGACATGGCCGACCGACAGCGTGCCGGTGAAGCCGACCAGCAGGTTGAGCGTCGCGATCAGCACCCAGTAGACGCCGATCATCGTCGCGATGTGGAGGTAATAAAGATTGCCGGCGATGAACGGCAGCCCGGCCACCAGCGCGATGCCAAGCGCCAGGGTGATCGACCGGATCATACGTGGCGCACGCGGTTGGTACCGAACAGCCCCTGCGGGCGGACCACCAGCAGCAGCACCAGCAGCCCGATGGCGATGGTCTTCTGGTACTCGGCGCCGAAATAATGATCGGTGAAGGCGATCATCATGCCGAGCATGACGCCGCCGACCAGCGCGCCCAGGCTGCTGCCGATGCCGCCCAGTGCCAGGGCAATGAAGCCCGACAGGCCAAGCCCGATGCCGAGCGAAAAGTCGGCGAAGGTCAGCTGGCCGGCGGCGAAACCGGACAGCGCGCCGAGCACCCCCGCGATGACGTAGCTGAGCGAACGCATGCGGTCGGTGGCGACTCCACGCGCCCGGGCGGCAAAGCTGTCTTCCGACATCGCGATGAACACCTTGCCCGTCATCGTGCGCCGGTAGAACAGCTCCAATCCCACCGCCATGACCACGGAAAAAACAATCGGGAACCAGAACTTCTGGTCCCACGCGCCGGCGAACTCCTGGCGGATGAGGCGCGGGAACGGGGTCGGGTCGGTGCCCCACCACAGGCCCATCGCCTCCTGCACCATGGTCGACAGCGCCAGCGTGCTGAGCACCCACAGATGCTCGTCGGAGGCGGCGACGATGCGACGGACGGCGATCCACTCGCTGGCCCAGCCGAACAGGCCGCCGGCGACCAGGCACGCCGCCAGCCCGATCAGCAGCGGCAGGTGCAGGTTGAGCACGACGAACGCGGTGACGATGCCGCCGACCATGGCGAACTGCCCGGTGCCGAAGCTCAGCACCTTCGAGGTCGAGTACATCACGTTATAGACCAGCGCCGTCATGCCGTAGAGGCCGCCGAGCGCCAGCCCGTTGACGATGACCAGCAGCATTCTTCAGGCGACCTGCGCCGCCCTCCAGCCGTTGTTCTTGCCCGACGACGCCACCATCATGACGATGCCGTCATCCTGGTAGCCGTTGTGGTTGGTGGGGCTGTAGGAGAACGGCCCGAACGGCGTCTCGATCACCGGGATCGTCTCCAGCGCCGCGGCGATCGCCGCGGCGTCGGTGCCGCCGGCCTTGTTGACGCCGGCGGCGTAGATCAGCGGCGCGCCGTTGCCCTGCAGGAACGCCGAGATGCCGGCGGCGAGGTAGGGCCCGGCCGTGTCCTTGTGGCGGTCCAGGAATCCCTGCGTCAGCGGCGGCAACCGGTCGTTGGCATCCAGCAGAGCGTTCTTGTAGCCGGTGGCGTAGGCGTTCTCCCAATAGGCGCGCTTGGTCAGCAGGTTGGCCACCGCCTCCTGCAGCAGGGTCGGATGGGCGACGACCGGCACGTCCCATTTCTGCTCGCCGCGCGCATTGAGCACGCGGGCCTGAAAGCCGGTGGCGTTGGACCACATCTGGATGCAGTCGGCGCCGGCGTCGCGCGCCTTGTTGACCTCGTCCGTGAGGTCGGTCTTGTTGGCGTCCACCGTCGCCGTGTAGGCCGGCTTCAAGCCGCGGCCGGCCAGCACCTTGATCACCGCGTCGCGCGCCAGCACGCCGTAGCCGGTGTTGTCGTTGATGATCGCGACCCTGGTCTTCTTCAACTGGTCGATGCCGAAATTGACCCCGACCTTGAGCCACTGGCCGTTGGTGTTGAGGCCGCGGAACATCAGCGGGTACTTCACCGGATCGACCAGCTCGTCGATCGAGCCCTCGATGATGTGCAGCTTCCTGGCGCCGGCGACGACGTTCAGGGTCGGCAGCGTTTCGCCGCTGTTCAGCGGGCCGCCAACCACGTCGACATCCTGGTTGAACACCAGCTCCTTGGCGAAGCCGACTGCCTTGCCGGGGTCCGCCGCCGAATCGCGCATGAAGATCTCGATCTGGCGGCCCAGCAGCCCGCCGGCCTTGTTAATGTCCTCGACGCCCATGCGGCAGCCGTAATCCTGGGCCAGCGCGTTGGTCGCGAAAATGCCGGTGACGGCAGCAATCCAGCCGAACCGGATCGGCCTCGTCTCGGCGATCGCCGGAAAGCCGGTGATCCCGACCACGCCAGCCGCACCAATCCCTTGAACCACGCGGCGCCGTGACACGCCGGCACGCCGGATGCGGACAACCATCGTTCTCTCCCCCGATCGGACGCGAGTTGTCTCGTGCCACTTGCGACGACTGTATCGGCGCTGTCATCCGACCGTCAATCAAGCTTGGGCTCTGCCCAAACCCGCAAAGGGGCCGTCGCCCCTTTGAACCCCTCTACTTTCGGATGCGCTCCCGGGCGCTCCCGGGCGGGGTTTGGGGCAGCGCCCCATGCTTTTCTTGCCTGCGGCGCTAGCGCACCACGCGGTCCGGCCAGAACCTTGCGTCCTTGCGCGCTAAGCCGCCGCCGACGCCGACGCCGGCGCCGTCGGCACGCCAGCAAGCGGCGCCGCTCATCGTGCCGTCGTCGTGGAAGGCGATGCCGTTCATCCCGCCGGCGACGTGCGGCAGCATCGAAAGCTCATGCCCGCGCAGGCGCAACGCGCGCAGGATGATTTCCGGGAACGTGTCCTCCAGTTCCAGCACCGGCCCTTCGGTCCACAGCCGCGGCGCCTCGACTGCCTCCTGGATCGTCATGCCGTGGTCGATCAGGTTGACCAACGCCTGCATGGCACTTGGGAAGATGCGCTTGCCGCCCGGCAGGCCGAGGGCAAAGCGAACGCGCCCGTCATGCAGCGCCATCATCGGCGACATCGAGGTGGTGACGCGCTTGCCCGCCGCGATCGACAGCACGCTGCCCGGCCGCGGATCGAACGTCGCCATGTAGTTGTTGGGAATGATGCCGGTGCCCGGCACGATGAAGCGCGCGCCGAACAGGCTGTTGATGGTGAAGGTGCAGGCGGCGACGTTCCCCTGCTGGTCCGCCGCCGTCATGTGCGTGGTGTGCGGCGAGTGCTCGGGCGAGACGCCGGCGCTCCATGGCTGCGTGTTGCCCATGTCGATGCGCGCCCGAAGCTTTTTTGCGTAATCCTTCGATGTCAGCCGCTCCACCGGCACGTCGCAAAAATCCGGATCGCCGGAGGCGGCGGCACGGTCGGCGAAGGCGATCTTCATCACCTCGGCCAGCAGGTGGGACAGGTCTGCCGAGCCGAAGCCCATGCCGGCGACGTCAAAGCCCTCCAGGATGTTCAGCATCTGGACGATGTGGATGCCGGATGCGGCGGGCGGCGGCGGCCCGACGATCTCGAAACCCCGATAGGTGCCGCGGATCGGTTTTCGCTCGCGCACCTGGTAGCCAATCAGATCGGCGCGCGACACCGTGCCGCCATGCGCCTGGATGTGGTCGGCGACCGCATCGCCGATCGCGCCGCCATGCAGCGCCATCTCGCCCTCCGCCGCGATGGTGCGCAGGGTTTGCGCGTAGTCGCCCATCACCAGCCGCGCGCCGGCCGCCAGCGGCGAGCCGTCGGGGAAGAACAACCGTGCCGCGTCGCGGTCGGCGAGCAGGTCCGCCGCCGCCTCGCCAAGGCAGGTGTGGAGGTACGGCGTGACGCGAAACCCGCGCGCCGCCAGCCGGATCGCCGGCTGCATCACGTCTTCCAGGGAAAGGGTCCCGAACCGTCGCAGCGCCTCGCACCAGCCGCGCAACGAGCCGGGTGCGGCGACCGCGGCCGGCCCCACGGTATTGGCGCCGTCGATGGTGTCGTAATTCTCCAGGGCACCGCCCGGCACCGGGCGATACATGTCGGGCTGCCCGGCCAGCGGCACCGTGCTCATCGCGTCGAGGATGCGGTGGCTGCCGTCGGCGAGCCGGATATGGGCGGTGCCGCCGCCGACCAGCCCGATCATCATCGGCTCCACCACCGTCAACGCGAACAACGTCGCCACCGCCGCATCGATCGCGTTGCCGCCGCCGGCCAGCATCTCGGCCCCGGCGGCGCTGGCCAGCGGATGGTTGGAGGTCACCATGCCGACGCTGCCGGCGGCGGGGTGCTTTTCGGTCTTGAACACGATCGCGGCGCGCTCACGCCAGCCTGGATTGCTCATTTCGCTTTCCTTTATCGCGCACGCCAAACCGAGGGTCGGGTGATCTCGCGGATGGTGTTCATGGGCGTCCGGCAACATGCAATCACTTCCCGATGCGCCGCAACCGGCTTGCCTGGCGCGCCGGACGTGGCATGCTCCGGCCGGGAAGAGGTGTCCTTGCAAGATGCTCGACGATCGATACGGATCAGGCCTGTCCACGTCCTCGGCCACGGCGCGCGACGCCTATGACGAGGGCGTCGATCTGCTGCTGTCGGGCAATGTCGGGCCGGCGGCGGCGTTCGACCGCGCCATCGCCGCCGACCCCGGTTTCGCGCTCGCCCATGTCGCGCGGGCGCGATCCTTCCAACTCGTCGGCGACATGGCGCCGGCGCGCGAGTCGATCGCGGCGGCCCGGTTGGGCGCGGACCGGCTGTCGGCGCGCGAGGCGAGCCACCTGGCGTTTTTCGAATTGCTTCTCGCCAACGACGCCAACCTTGCCCTCGCCCGCGCGCGAAGGCACCTCGAAACATGGCCGCGCGATGCGATGGTGCTCAGCCCCTGCGCCTCGGTGTTCGGGCTGATCGGCTTTTCCGGGGTGGCCGGGCGCGAGCGGGACCAGCTTGTCCTGCTCGATGGCCTGGCGCGGCATTACGGCGACGATGCCTGGTTCCTGTGCACCCACGCCTTCGCCCTGGACGAGACCGGCGACCGCGCGACAGCGCGCGAGAAGATCGAGCGCGGCATGGCGCTGGCGCCGCGCAACGCCCACGGCGCGCATATCCGCGCCCACATCCATTACGAGGACGGCGAGCAGGCCGCATCGATGCGCTATCTTCGAAATTGGATTGCCGACTATCCGCCGGAAGCCATCCTGCACTGCCACCTCAACTGGCACCTGGCGCTGTGCGAGCTGGAGATTGGCGACGCCGCCGCCGCCTGGCGCATCTATGCCGAGCACATCGATCCAGCGACCAAGTGGGGCCCGGCGCTGAACACGCTGACCGATGGTGTTTCCTTCCTGTGGCGGGCCGAGCTGGCCGGCGCGGCCCGCGATCCGGCGCAGTGGCGCAACCTGGACACCTTCGGAAAAAAGGTGTTTCCGCGCGCCGGGCTGGCCTTCGCCGATGTCCACATCGCGCTGGCCGACGCGGTGACCGGCAAGGGCGATGACATCCAGGCCCGGCTGCGCCAGCTTGACGAGCTGGCGCTCAGCGGCCGCGCGCCGGCGGCGCCGGTGGTGGCGGCGCTGGCGACCGCCTTCACCGCGTTCCAGGCGGCCGACTGGAACGGCGTCATCGCCGCCATCGAGCCTATCGCCGGCGAGCACGAGCGCATCGGCGGCAGCCGGGCGCAACGCGACCTGGTCGAGTTCACCTTGCTGAAAGCCTACGCCAACGCCGGCCGATTTTCCGACCTGCAGCGCTATGTCGGCTCCCGCCGCATGGGTGCCGCACCGGTTGCCGGCCTGGCATAGCTGAACCTGGAGGATCCGATGCAACGTCGAAAACTTGGCCGCACCGGCTTGGATGTTTCGCTACTTGGCTTCGGCTGCGGCGCGGTCGGCGGGTTGATGGTCCGCGGCAGCGATGCCGACCAGGAGCGCGCGGTAGCCCGTGCCGTCGAACTCGGCATCAACTATTTCGACACCGCGCCGAGCTATGGCGACGGCGTGTCGGAACAGAACCTCGGCCGCGTGCTGGCGAAGCTGAAGCCGGACGTGCTCGTCGGCACCAAGATCCGGCTACGCGCCGACGAGAAATCCAACATAGGGCGGGCGATCACAGCCGGGCTCGAGGCTAGCCTGAAGCGCCTCGGCCGCGAGCGCGTCGATCTGTTCCAGCTGCACAACCCGATTACCGTTCATGGCGAAGGCGAGACGCTGACGGTGCGGATGGTGCTTGAACAGGTCGCGCCGGCTATCGAGGTGGCGCGCAAGCAGGGCAAGCTCGGCTTTTTCGGCATCACCGCCATCGGCGACACCGCCGCGTTGCTGGAGGTGCTGGACTCAGCCGTCTTCGACACCGCCCAGGTCAGCTACAACCTGCTCAATCCCAGCGCCGGCATGGCGGTCAGCAACGACTTTCCAGGTCAGAACTACGAAAACCTGCTGCACCGGCTGCACACGGCCGGCATGGGTGCGATCGGTATCCGCGTGCTTGCCGGCGGCGCGCTGACCGGCGAGGCGGCGCGCCATCCGATCGCCAGCCCGCCGCCCGAGCCGATCGGCTCGGGCCCCGACTATGGCAGCGATCTTTCCCGGGCACGGACGCTGCGGGTCCTGGTCGAGCAGGGCCATGCTTCTTCCCTCGTCGAGGCGGCAATCCGGTTCGCCATCTCGCATCCGGCACTGAGCACCACGCTGATCGGCATCGCGACGCCGGAGCAGTTCGAGGTTGCCGCCGAAGCCGCGGCCAAGGGCCCCCTGCCTGAAGCCGCCATGGCCGAGATCCGCGAGTTGCAGGCTGGATTCTGATGATGCCAGACGAAAGGACGATCCGTCAGGCGGGCCCGGACGACCTCGACACGGTCCGTTCGCTCACCGTCGCCGCCTACGAGCCCTACACCGCGCTGTTCGGCGCACCGCCGATGCCGGTGACGGAGGACTACGCGCCACGCATCGCCGCCGGCGAGGTCTGGCTGCTGCGCGACGGCACCGACATCGTCGGGCTGATGGTGGTCGAGCCGCATGCCGACCATTCCCTGATCTACAGCATCGCCATCCGCCCCGACCGCAAGGGCCAGGGCTACGGTTCGTTTCTGCTCGAATGGGTGGAACGGCGGGCGCGCGATGCGGGAATGGCCGAGCTCCGCCTGTTCACCAATGCCAGGATGACCCGGAACATCTCGCTGTATGCCGCCAACGGCTATCTGGAAACCAGCCGCCATCCCAATCCAAGGCGCGCCGACATCACGCAGGTCAACATGGCCAAGCCGCTATCCTGATCCACTCCGCAGAACAATTTGACGCAAGGCAAGATTCTCCTGTCTGATTGGCGACCGATAAAAAAAGAGGCTTGACCATGCGCTTCCGCTCCCTGCTCGCGGCGCTCTGCGCGGCTTCGTTGCTGGCCAACCCAGCATCCGCCAAGGATGATCTCGTCATCGGCGTGGCGCAGTTTCCCTCCGCGCTGCACCCCAACATCGATGCCGAGGTGGTGAAGGCCTACGTGCTCGGCTTCGCGGTGCGCCAGATCACCGCCTTCGATAAGGACTGGAAGAACGCCTGCCTGCTGTGCACCGAGCTGCCGACAATCGCCAACGGGCTGGCCAAGACCGTCGATCTACCCGGCGGCGGAAAAGGCATGGACGTCACCATCAAACTCAAGCCGGACCTGAAATGGGGCGATGGTCAGCCGGTCACCGCGCGCGACATCGCCTTCACCTGGAAGCTGGGGAGCGATCCCGCCTCCGGCTTCAGCAACGCCCATCCGTGGGACCGCGCCAAGAGCCTCGATGTCGTCGATGACCACACCGTGGTGCTGCACCTCGACCGCGTTCTGGTCGCCTACAACCAGTGGGACCAGATCCTGCCTGAGCACATCGAGGCGCCGATCGTCGCCGCCAACACGGCCCCCGGCGCCTACATCAAGGCCACCGCCTACAACAGCGCGCCGACCACGCCGGGCCTGTGGGACGGTCCGTACATGGTCACCGGCTACGAGTCCGGCGCGCAGATCGTGCTTGGCCAGAACCCGAACTGGGCCGGCCCGAAGCCTGGCTTCAAGCACGTCGTCATCAAGCTGATCGGCAACACCGCCGCCCTGCAGGCTAATCTACTCTCCGGCGACGTGGACATGGTGGCCGGCGAAGGCGTCGGCCTGACCATCGACCAGGCGATCGCGCTTCGCTCGCAGTATCCGGACAAGTTCAACTACGTGTTCAGGCCGAGCCTGACCTACGAGCATATCGACCTGTCGCACGACAATCCGGCGTTTTCCGACGTGCGCGTGCGCCACGCGATGCTGATGGCGCTGGACCGCAAGACGCTGACCGAGAAGCTGTTCGCCGGGATGCAGCCGGTGGCGGCGACCTGGGTCAACCCGCTTGACGGCAACTTCGACAAGGCCGCGCCGACCTATCCGTTCGACCTGCCCGGCGCCAAGAAGCTGCTGGCCGAGGCGGGATGGACGCCGGGGCCTGACGGCATCTGCCGCAACCCCGCCGGCCAGCGCCTGTCGATCGAGTTCGGCACCACCGCCGGCAACAAGCTGCGCGAATTGACCCAGCAGGTGCTGCAGAACCAGTGGAAGGCGGCTTGCGTCGAGGTCACCATCAAGAACGAGCCGCCGCGCAGCTTCTTCGGCGAGACGGTGAAAAAACGGCTGTTCCCCGGCATGGCGATGTACGGCTGGAGCAGCGGCGTCGGCGACTCGCCGCGCCGCACGCTGGGCAGCGACAACATCCCGACGCAGGCCAACAATTTCGGCGGCTCCAACTCGGTCGCATTTTCCGATCCCAAGATGGATGCCGACATCGCCGCCGCCGAGACCGAGCTCGACCCCGAGAAGCAGCTTCAGATCTGGGCCGACATGCAGCAGATCTACGCCACCCAGATGCCGGTGCTGCCGTTGTTCTTCCGCGCCGAGCCGCACGTGTTCCCGAAATGGCTGAAGGGTTACGAGCCGACCGGGCATACCGACTATAGCTCGATGCGGTCTGAAAACTGGCAACCCGGCTGATACCGGCGCCGCTGCTGGAGGTCTCCAGCCTCCAGGTTGCGTTTCCGACGGCGGCTGGCCCGCGTTCGGTGGTCGCCGGTGTCAGCTACAGCCTGGCGGCCGGACGCACGCTCGGCGTCGTTGGCGAAAGCGGCTGCGGCAAGTCGATGACCGCGCTGGCGCTGATGGGGCTGGTGCCGGCGCCGGGCCGGGTCACCGGATCGATCCGGTTCCAGGGCACCGACATCGTCGGCCAGGACGCCGAACATTGGCGGAGCATGCGGGGCAAGCGCGCCGCCATGGTGTTCCAGGAGCCGATGACCGCGCTCAACCCGGTGATGCCGGTAGGCCGCCAGATCGCCGAGGTTCTCGTTCTTCACGAGCAAAAGACCTGGCGCGAGGCCGGCGAGCAGGCGGTTGCCCTGCTCGACGCCGTCGGCATACCCTCGCCGCGCGAGCGTGCATCCGCCTACCCGCACCAGTTCTCCGGCGGCCAGCGCCAGCGCGCGATGATCGCCATGGCGCTCGCCTGCCGCCCGGCGCTGCTGATCGCCGACGAGCCGACCACCGCGCTCGACGTCACCATCCAGGCGCAAATCCTCGACCTGATGCGCCGGCTGCAGGACGAGATCGGCATGGCGATCCAGTTCATCAGCCACAACCTGGCGGTGATCAGCGAAATCGCCGACGAGATCGTCGTCATGTATGCCGGCCGCATCGTCGAGCGCGCGCGCGCCGACGCGCTGTTTGCCCGCCCGCTGCACCCCTACACGCTCGGACTTATTTCGACCCTGCCTGACCCCGGCCGCCGCGCCGAGCGCCTGCCGGTGATCCCCGGCGGCGTGCCCAACCTCGAAACATCCTTCCAGGGCTGCCGTTTCGCCGATCGCTGCGTGCGCGGCGATGCCGGCTGCCGGGCGGCGGAACCGGCGCTGGAGGAACTCGCACCCGGCCATTTCGCGGCGTGCTTCAAGGCCGGCCAATGACCGAGCTGCTGGCGCTCGACCATGTCAGCGTTGATTTCCGGATTGCCCGCTCCGGCCTGCTCGCCCACCGACAAGTGCTACGTGCGGTCGCCGATGTCAGCTTTTCGATAGCCTCCGGCGAAACCCTGGCGCTGGTCGGCGAAAGCGGCAGCGGCAAGAGCACCATCGGCAACGTCGTCGCCGGCCTGCAGGCGCCCACATCCGGCAATTTGCGCATCAACGGCAAAGGACAAAGTCGAAAAATCCAGATCATCTTCCAGGACCCGTTCGCCGCCCTCGACCCACGCATGACGGTGGCGGCGATCATCACCGAACCTCTGCGCATCAACCGCATCGGCACCGAAGCGGATCGTCGTCTTCGTGCGGAGAAACTGATCGGCCAGGTCGGGCTGCCGCGCGACGCGCTCAACCGCTACCCGCACGAATTCTCGGGCGGCCAGCGCCAGCGCATCGCCATCGCCCGCGCCCTGGCGCCCGAGCCGCTGCTGGTGGTCGCCGACGAGCCGCTATCGGCGCTCGACGTATCGATCCAGAGCCAGATCCTCAACTTGATGCGTGACATCCAGCAGCGCACCGGCCTCGCCTACCTGTTCATCAGCC
>JANXRT010000038.1 GCA_025356735.1 Acetobacteraceae bacterium
ATCACCTCCGTCATCCTGAAATGCCTGCTCGGCTTTCTGCTGGCGCATCTGATGCACAACATCTCCGGCCGCAACCAGCGCATCTGGCGCGGCCTGCTGCTGGTGCCGTGGGTCATCCCGCTCGCCATGTCCACCCTCACCTGGTGGTGGATGTTCGACCCCGCCTACTCGGCGCTGAACTGGATCCTCAACTGGATGGGGTTCGAGAGCATTCCTTGGCTCGGCACCACCTGGACCGCGCGGCTGTGCACCATCGCCGTCAATGTCTGGTTCGGCACGCCATTCTTCATGATCATGTACATGGCGGCGCTGAAATCGGTGCCGGAGCAGCTTTATGAGGCGGCGGCCATCGACGGCGCCAGCGCCACCCAGAAGCTGTTCTTCGTCACCCTGCCGATGATGCGCAACATCATCTCGATCACCGTGCTGTTCAGCCTGATCGTCACCTTCGCCGATTTCGACATCGTCCGCATCCTCACCGCAGGCGGCCCGGCCGACGCCACCCACGTCTTCGCCACCTACGCCTTCCAGGTCGGCATCCAGTCCGGCGACATCCCGCTCGGCGCCTCGATCAGCCTGTTCATGCTGCCGATCCTCGGCGTCGCCGCCTACTTCGTGCTGCGCGGCGTCAACAAGCGCACCGAGGAGATCGCCGCATGAGCGCGACCGCGCTGCCGGCGTCACGCGCGATCGCCGTGCGGGCGACATCGTTGCACCGCAACCGGCAGTGGGCGCTGTGGGGCAGCTACGCCGCGCTCTCGGTGTTCGTCGTGATGTTCCTGGTGCCGCCGTTCTACACCATCATCACCAGCTTCAAATCCTCGGCCGAGATGTCGATTCAGGCCGGCAACCCCTGGATCGTCGCCCACCCGACCCTCGAGAACTATATCTACCTGCTGACCTATCCGGCCTTTCTGCGCTTCTTCGCCAATTCGGTCGGCGTCACCATCGCCGTCGTCGTCGTTACCATGGTGATCTCCATTTTGGCCGCCTTCAGCCTCAGCCGCATGGGTTTTTGGGGAAGCAAGGCACTCTCCACCGGCGTCTTCCTGACCTACCTCGTCCCCGCCTCGCTGCTGTTCATCCCGTTGTT
This sequence comes from Acetobacteraceae bacterium, assembly GCA_025356735.1. GTDB lineage: Bacteria > Pseudomonadota > Alphaproteobacteria > Acetobacterales > Acetobacteraceae > PALSA-911. Next base: position 1,094 of record JANXRT010000038.1, read on the forward strand.
CCAGATCATCGGCTCGATCGGGCTGATGAACAGCACCTGGTGCCTGGTGCTGCTGTTCCCCACCCTGTCCGTGCCGTTCTGCACCTGGATCATGATCTGTTATTTCAGCTCCATTCCGAAGGAGCTTGACGAGGCCGCCCTGATCGACGGCGCCGGCTACCTGCAGATGCTGTGGAAGATCTTCATCCCGGTCGCCATGCCCGGCATCATCGCCGCCACCATCTTCGCCTTCACCGTGAGCTGGGGCTCGTTCCTTTATCCCCTCGCCTACCTCTTCACCACCGACCAGATGGTGCTGACCACCGGCATCGTCTCCGACCTGATCCGCGGCGACGTCTTCCAGTGGGGCAAGATCATGGCCGCCTGCGTGCTGGCCGCGGCGCCACCGATCATCATCTACGCCTTCCTGATGGACTACTACATCGCCGGCCTGACCGCCGGCGCCACCAAGGGATAACAATAAATGGCTGAGGTTTCCGTGCGCGGCGTCGTCAAGATGTACGAGGGCAACGTCCAGGCGGTAAAAGGCATCGACCTGGAAATCGCCGACGAGGAGTTCGTCGTCCTCGTCGGCCCCAGCGGCTGCGGCAAATCCACCACGCTGCGCATGATCGCCGGCCTGGAGGAGATCTCGTCCGGCGAGATTTGGATCGGCGGCAACGTCGTCAACGACGTCCCGCCCCGCGACCGCGACATCGCCATGGTGTTCCAGAACTACGCGCTCTACCCGCACATGAGCGTGTTCGACAACATGGCGTTCGGCCTGAAACTTAGGAAGTTCGCCAAAGACGAAATCAAGAAACGAGTGGACGAGGCCGCCCGCATCCTCGACATCCAGATGCTGCTGGAACGCAAGCCAAAGGCCCTCTCCGGCGGCCAGCGCCAGCGCGTCGCCATGGGCCGCGCCATCGTGCGCGAACCAAAATTGTTCCTGTTCGACGAGCCACTGTCCAACCTCGACGCCACCTTGCGCGTCACCATGCGTGCCGAGATCCGCAGGCTGCAACGGCGCATGGGCGTGACGAGCCTCTACGTCACACATGACCAGGTGGAAG
>JANXRT010000377.1 GCA_025356735.1 Acetobacteraceae bacterium
GCACGAACTGGTCGATCACCGTCTCCGCCGAGTCGCCGCCCTGCTCGCTCTGGAACAGCGCCTGCACCGCGGCCACGCGTGACGCGGTGCGGGCGCGCTGGGTAGGCTTGGCCATCAGCCGGCACCCAGCTGGCGGACGGCGGCAATCTGCAGCAACGCCGCAGCGGCGGCCTCAGCACCCTTGTTGTGGCCATCCGGACGTGACCGCTCGATCGCCTGAGACAACGTATCGACCGTCAGCAGCCCGGTGCCGGTCGCCAACCCGAACTGCAACGCCACGTCCATCATCCCGGCCATGGTCGCCTGGCAGATGAAGTCGTAATGGTCCGTCTCGCCCTTGACGATGCAGCCGAGCGCCACGTAGCCCTCGAATTTCTCACGCCCGCGCAGCGCGATACGGATGGCCTGCGGCAACTCGAACGCCCCAGCCACGTCCAAGGTCAGGAACGTCGCGCCGGCCTCGTTGAGAATGCGCGTGGCGCCGTCCAGCAGCCCGTCCACGACATCGCGGTAATACGGCGCACGGACCACCAGCAGGCGCGGCGGCGGGCCCGGAACCTTGGGCGCGGTCGGCAACTCGGCATCGGCGGTGCTCATTCGGCGTGGTCGCTGACGCCGTCGATCGGGCGATGCTCGACCACGTTGAGCCCGTAGCCATCCAGGCCCACGATGCTTCGCCGCGTGTTCGACAGCAGCACCATGTCGCGCACCCCGAGATCCAGAAGAATTTGGGCCCCGATACCGTAATCGCGCAGTTCGTACGGCACTGGCGCGGTCTCGCCGACCTTGGCCACCCGCTGCGACAGCGCGCTCGGCCGCGTCTCCCGCAGCAGCACCACGGCGCCGCGGCCCTCGTCGGCGATCATCCGCATCGCGCCGTGCAGCGATATCCAGTGCCGCCCGCCGGTCAGGTCGTCGAGCAGATCGACCTGATGCATGCGGATCGGCACCGGCCCCGGCGCATCGAGATCGCCCTTGTAGAGAACCAGATGCTCGGCGTACTGGACCGTGTTGGCATAAACGATCAACTTCCACTCGCCGCCGGCGGCATGTTGCATAACGCCCTCCTGGACCCGACGCACCAGCCGCTCGGTGCGGCGGCGATAGGCGATCAGGTCGGCGATGGTGCCGAGCTTGAGGTTGTGGAACTGCGCGAATGCCACGAGGTCCGGCAGCCGCGCCATGGTGCCGTCGTCGTTCATGATCTCGCAGATCACGCCGGACGGATTGAGCCCGGCAAGACGGGAGATATCCACCGCCGCCTCGGTATGGCCGGCCCGCACCAGGGTGCCGCCCTCGCGCGCCATCAGCGGAAAGACATGGCCGGGTGTCACGATATCGTCGCGCCCGTTCTCGGTATTGATCGCCATCGCCACCGTATGCGCGCGGTCGGCCGCGGAAATCCCGGTGGTGACGCCCTCCCGCGCCTCAATCGAAACGGTGAAGGCGGTCGAATGGCGCGTGCCGTTCGACTGGCTCATTAGCGGCAGCCCAAGCTGCTCGACCCGCGCCTGGGTCATTGCCAGGCAGACCAGCCCGCGGGCGTAGCGCGCCATGAAGTTGATCGCGTCCGGCGTTGCAAACTGCGCCGGAACCACCAGGTCACCCTCGTTCTCGCGGTCCTCGTCATCGACGAGGATGAAGATACGGCCGTTGCGCGCCTCCTCGATCAGCTCCTCGGCGCTGGCCAGGTACTGCGACAGGTTGGCGCTCTTGAGGTCGTCCATCACCCGCTCCGGCTCATTTGAAGTCCGCCAGCCGCGCGACATAGCGCGCCAGCATGTCGATCTCAATGTTGACGAAATCGCCCGGCTTCAGCATGGAAAAACCGGTGACCTCGGCGGTGTGCGGGATGATGTTCACCCCGAAACTATCCTGGTCCGCGTCGTTGACGGTAAGCGAAACGCCGTCGATGGCAATGGAGCCCTTGCGTGCGATGAACCTCGCTAGCTCCGGCGGCACCCGGAAGCGCCACCGGATCGAGCCATTTTCCGCAATCTGCGAGATCACCTCGGCCAGCCCATCGACATGGCCGGACACGATATGGCCGCCAAGCTCATCGCCCATTCGCAGCGAGCGCTCGAGGTTGACCCGCGCGCCGGGCTGCCACCGGCCGAGCGTGGTGTTGGCCAGGGTCTCGGCCGAAACCTCCACGGCGAAGCTGTCCGGCTTAAGCTCGATCGCGGTCAGGCAGCAACCCGAACAGGCGATCGAGGCACCGACGGCGATCGAGCCGGTGTCCTGCCAGGGTGCCGCGATGACCAGGCGCATGTCACGTCCTTCACCAAGCGGAAGGATTTCGCAAACCGTGCCAAGCGCGGTGATGATCCCGGTGAACATTACGCCGCCCTTTCATATTCGCTCAGCATATCGGGGCCGAGCTCCACAATCCGGCGGCGGTGAAACCTCGGCATCGACGCCAGATGCTCGACGCCGAATGCCTGTGCCGCCGGCCACCCATCCCCACCCATTATGGCCCCGGCATGAAACCAGGCCAACCGGTCCACCATATCGGCGTGCAGCAGCGACCCCGCAACCTGCCCGCCGCCCTCAACCAGCAACCGGGTGATCCCGGCCTCGGCCAGGGCGCGCATCGCCTGGGGGAGATCGACGCCCGCATTGCTGCCGTTTATTTCAAAAATCTTTACGCCAAGCTCGCACATCGCGTCGCGGCGGGCGTGCTCGCCACCCTGCCGCGACAAAATCCACACCGGGGCGTCGGCGACGCCGCGCACCAGTTTTGAGGTCAAGGGCGTGCGCAGATGGCTGTCGACGACGATCCGCACCAGCTTCGTGGTTCGAAACCCGGGAATGCGGCAGGTCAGCTCCGGATCGTCGGCCAGCACGGTGCCGATGCCGACCATCACCGCGTCGGCGGCGCCGCGCATCGCCTGGGCGGCGCGCCTCGCTGCCTCGCCGGTAATCCACTGGCTCTCACCGCCATGGCTGGCGATGCGCCCATCGAGGGTCGAGGCGAGCTTCAGCGTCACCAGCGGCCGCGCGTTCTCCAGCCGGCAGGTGAAGCCGGCCAGCAGCTCGGCGGCCTCGCCGGCGAGCACGCCCTCCTCGACCTCGATCCCGGCCGCGCGCAGCCGGTCGGTACCCTGGCCGTCGACGCGGGGGTCCGGGTCACGGGCGGCAATTACCACGCGCGCGATGCCGGCCTCAATCATCGCGTCGGTGCAGGGCGGCGTGCGGCCCCAGTGGCAGCACGGCTCCAGCGTCACGTAGGCGGTGGCGCCGCGTGCCTGCTCGCCGGCCATGGCTAAAGCCTGCGGTTCGGCATGGGGGCGTCCACCCGCCGCCGTGCGACCGCGTCCGACCACCCGGCTGCCCTGGACGACGACGCAACCAACCGACGGGTTGGGCCAGGTGCCGCCGAGGCCACGCCGCGCCAGCGCCAGCGCTGCGCGCATGTGCCCGGCATCGGTTTGCCTCATGCCGGCTCGGCGCTTTCGCCCAGCGAGCCCAGGAACGTCTCGAAATCCTTGGCCTCACGGAAATTGCGGTAGACGCTGGCGAACCGCACATAGGCCACGGGATCGACCCCCTTGAGCGTTTCCATCACCAGCTCACCGATCTGCTTGCTTGCGATGTCGGTCTCGCCGCTGGCCTCGAGCTGGCGCACGATGCCGTTGACGATGCGCTCGATGCGCTCCTCCTCGATCGGCCGCTTGCGCAGCGCGATGCGGACCGAGCGTGCCAGCTTGTCGCGGTCGAACGCGACCCGGCGGTTATCGGTCTTGAGCACCGTCAGGTCACGCAGTTGCACCCGTTCCACCGTGGTGAAGCGCTGGCCGCAACTGCCGCAGAACCGCCGGCGGCGGATGGCGGAGGAATCCTCGGTCGGCCGGCTGTCCTTCACCTGCGTGTCGTCATGGCCGCAGAACGGACAACGCACGGGATCGTCTTACCGGCCAGAATAGATCGGGAACCGCGCGCACAAGGCCCGCACTCGCTCTCCGACCGCTTGCTCGGCGGCCTGGTTGGAGCCATCGTTGGACCCGCCCAGCCCGACCAGCACCTCATCAATCA
>JANXRT010000385.1 GCA_025356735.1 Acetobacteraceae bacterium
AGTCGCGCACCATCGCCGCCGACCGGCTGGTGCACCTGCCCGCCGACATCAGTTTTACCACCGGTGCCGCGATGATGCTGCAGGGCATGACCGTGCAGTACCTCCTGCGCCGCACCTACAAGGTCAAGGCCGGCGAAACCATCGTGGTGCACGCCGCGGCCGGCGGCATCGGGCTGATCATGTGCCAGTGGGCCAAGCATCTCGGCGTCGGCGTCATCGGCGTGGTCTCGACGAAGGAGAAGGCCGACCTCGCGATCGCCAACGGCGCCACGCACTGCGTCATCGGCCATGCCGACCTGGCCGCCCAGGTCAAGCGCATCACCGGCGGCGACATGGTGCCGGTGGTCTATGACAGCGTCGGGCGCGACACCTTCATGGCCAGCCTGGACTGCCTGGCGCCGCTCGGGCTGATGGCGAGCTTCGGCAACGCGTCCGGCCCGGTACCGCCGGTCGATCTGGCGGTGCTCGGCGCCAAGGGTAGCCTGTTTCTCACCCGGCCCAGCCTCGCCACCTACACCGCCAAGCCGGCCGACCTCGCGCATTGCGCCGCGGAGTTGATGGAGGTTGTGGCCAACGGTGCCGTGAAAATCCAGGTCAACCAGACCTACGCGCTGAAGGATGCGGCGCAGGCGCATATCGCATTGGAGGCAAGGAAGACTACCGGAAGCACTGTTTTATTGCCGTAGGCAGAAAGCTTGGGCTCTGCCCAAACCCGCAAAGGGGCCGTCGCCCCTTTGAACCCCTCTACTTAGTGGATGCGCTCCCGGGCGCTCCCGGGTGGGGGTTTGGGGCGCGGAGCCCCATGCTTCTAACTCCCCCAGCCATAGCCTCCGGCACGCCAGTGGTCGTCGGAAAGCTGATTGGCAAACCGCGCAGCGCTCGCACCGCAAGGAAAGCAAAGCACTCGGCCTCGATCGTGTCGCCGCGCCAGCCGACATCCTCTGCCATCGTGGTTTTGACCCGAGCCCTGGTGGCGATGGCGGCAACGATCGCCGGGTTCCGGCGGCCGCCGCCGCAGACAATCAACCGGGTCGGGCGGACCGGCAGCAGATCAAGCGCCCGGCCGACCGCGCCGGCGGTAAAGGCGGTCAGCGTCGCGCAGCCATCCTCCAGGCTCAGCCCGTCAGCCATCGCGGCGCGGAAGTCGAACCGGTCCAGCGATTTGGGATAGGGCGCGAACAGCCAAGGGTGATCCAGCAGCCCGGCCAACCGTTCCTCATCGACCCGCCCGCTTGCGGCCAGCGCCCCACCGCGGTCCATGCCCTGGCCGGTGGCGCGCTCCACCCAGTCGTTCAGCGGCGCGTTGGCTGGCCCGGTATCGAAGGCGATTATCTCCCCGTCGATGCCGCACCAGGAGATGTTGCCGACGCCGCCCAGGTTGAGCACCGCCGTGTCGGGGCCGGCACCCAGCCGGCGCAGCAGGGCGGCATGGTAGCTGGCCGACAGCGGCGCCCCCTGGCCGCCCGCCCGCACGTCGGCGGTGCGGAAATCATGCACCACGTCGATGCCGGTCAGCCGCGCCATCAGCGCGCCGTCGCCAAGCTGGCGGGTGTCGCCAAAGGCCACACCCGTGCGCGGGCGGTGCAGCACGGTCTGCCCGTGGAACCCAATGACGGCGACGGTGGCTGGCTCGATACTGGAAGATTTGAGGAAGTCCAGCACCGCCGCGGATTGCGCCCGAGTCAGTGCCTCCTCGGCCGCCCGGAAGATCGCCGGTTCGGAGCCGTTGAACTGCCAATCAAGCGCTTCCGCCAACGCCTGCGTCAGTAAAGGCCGGATTCTGGTGGGGTAGGGCGCCAAGGTCCACGGCCCGAACTCCTGCACCTTCTCGCCATCGGTGCGAATCGCGGAAACATCGATCATGCCGTCGAGCACGGTGCCCGTCATCAGCCCGACCGCCCAGACCGGCTCCATCGCGCTAGGCCACCGACCGGTCCGGCGCCGGCGTGATGGAAACGGCATGGGTCAGCGACATCAGGCCGCCGACGACGAAGGTGACAATGACGCCGAGCGGCACATACCAGGTAAAAGCGATCTTGTAGCTGGTGACGACGTAGGTCATCGCCGCGACGGTGGCGATGAACGCGACGATCGCGTCACGCTGGTTGGCGCGCCGCATCACCAGGCCGAGCAGGAAGGCGCCGAGCAGCGCGCCGTAGGTGTAGCCGGCGATGCCGAGGCCGAGCAGCACGACCTGGCCCTTGGTGTCGGTGAACAGGCAGGCGAACCCGGCCATCACCACCGCCCAGACCAGCGTCAGCCCGCGCGACGCCAGCAGGATGTTTGCATCGTCGGCGCGGCGTCCCATGGCCCGCCACAGGTCGGCCACGGTCGAGTTCGCCATCGCGTTCAGAGCCGAGGACAGCGAGCCCATGGTCGCCGACAGGATGCCTGCTATCAGCAGGCCGGACAGCCCAGGCGGCAGCTCGTCCAGGATGAAGCGCGGGAACAGGTCGTCGGACGACCGCAGTCCCATCTCGGCCGGCGTCCTGCCGCCGAGATGCACCCACAGCAGCGCACCGACGAGCGAGAACAGCGCGAACTGCATGCCGACGACGACCGCGCTGCCGATCATCGCGCGCCGCCCCTCGGCCAGGGTGCGGCAGGCCAGCACGCGCTGCACCATGAGCTGGTCGGTGCCGTGCGAGGCCATCGAGAACACCGCCCCGCCGACGATCGCCGCCACCGCGTTGAACGGGCTGGTCAGCATCGGCGCGGAAAAATTCAGCACCTGGAATTTTCCGGCGTCATAGGCGTGGGCGACGCCGGCGCCGCCGACCTCGTGCAGCAGCACGAGCACGCAGACCACGGCGCCGCCGAGGTAGAGCAGCATCTGGATGGCGTCGGTCCAGATCACCGCGCGGATGCCGCCCATGAAGGTGTAGAGCACGGTGACCAGGGAAATCACGGCGATGATCGCGACGTAGCTGGTCGGCAGGCCGATGGCGTCGAGCAGCAGCTTGATCGGGATGGCGGAGGCGAACAGCCGCACGCCCTCGGCCAGCAGCCTTGTGCCGAGGAAGGTCACCGAGGCGACCCCCTGCAGCCCGCCGCCGAAGCGCTGGCCGAGATACTGGTAGGCGCTGACGAAGCCGCCGCGCATGTACAGCGGCAGCAGCACGAAGGCGACCAGGATGCGCCCGAGCAGGTAGCCGATCGCCAGCTCGACGAAGCCGAACGCACCCAGGTAGGCCACGCCCGGCACCGAGATCACGGTCAGGGTGCTGGTTTCGGTGGCGACGATGGAGAAGCACACCGCCCACCACGGCAGGTCGCGCTCGCCGACGAAATAGGCGGTGGCGCTGGCTTGCCGGCCGGACAGGCGCAGGCCGACGATGGCGATCGCGACCAGGTAGATCAGGATAACTGCGAGATCGAGCAGGCGCATCTTTGTTCCCGTTCAGGACCGGGCCGGCCTGATGGTGGCCGCCGATAATGCATTACGCACGCGCCCGCCGGCTTCGAAAAGCCTTTGTTCCGCTTCCGCCGCATCGACGCCGCCGAGCAGCATCACCAGCGCCGGCTTGACCCGGTTGCCGGTTGCCGCGAGGGCGGCCGCGGCGGCGGCCTGATCGGCGCCGGTGATCTCGCACACCATGCGCAGCGCTCGCCGGCGCAGCTTGTCATTGCTGGCGCGGACATCGACCATGCGGGCGCCGAAGGTTTTTCCCAGCGCCACCATCGCCGCGGTGCTGATCGCGTTCAGCGCCACCTTCTGCACCGTGCCGGCGGTCATCCGGGTGCTGCCGGCGACGATCTCGGCCCCCGTGAGGATCTCGACCGCGATTTCGGCCTCGCCCGACGCGGGACTGGTCGGGTTGTTGACGATGGCGACCGTGAGCGCGCCGCGCACCCGGGCATGGCGCAGACCGCGGACGACATAGGGCGTGCGCCCGGACGCGGTGATGCCGACCACGGCATCGTCGGCGTTCAGCCCGTGTACTTCCAACGCGATCGCGGCCGCGTCGGCATCGTCCTCGGCGCCTTCGACAGCGTGGATCATCGCGCCGGAGCCGCCGGCGAGCAGGGAAACAACCAGGTCCGGCGGCGCGCTGTAGGTCGGGCTCAGTTCGGCGGCATCAAGCGTCGCCAGCCGGCCGGGCGTGCCGGCGCCGAGATAGAAAAGCCGCCCGCCGGCCAGCATCCGGGCCGCCACAGCCTCGGCGGCGGCGGCGAGTTGCGGTGCCGCGCGGCCGAGCGCGCCCTGCGCGGCCAGCTCGGCATCCAGCACCAGCCGGACAATTTCCGCGGGCGAACGCTGGTCGAGATCCTCCAGCCCGGGCCGGAGCCCTTCGGTAGCCAGCAGATCAAGGCCGTGTTCCGCTGATTTTTCGGCGACGGCGCGAAAGACATGACGCTCATGGATAGTGCTGGTATCCATGGCCAGAAGCCGGGCGCCATCCAGCGCCGTGCCGCGGGCGGTTGCCGGATCGAGTGCCGGCGAGCCGCCGCGCAGCGCCGCGAACAGCGGATCGGTGAGGATATTTCCGAGTTCCGCAAGCCCGCCGGTGACAACGAACCGGATCGGGTCGGGGCCGGGCCACCCGGACGCCGCCGCCCGGACGGTGCCGGCCAGGCAGGCAGCGGCCTGGCCGATCAACGCTAGCGCGACCGCATCGCCGGCACGCGCGGCATTGGCGACGTCGGCGGCAAAACCTGCCGCCAGCCGCGCTGGGTTCGCATCGCCCTCGATCCCCGCGGCGAGGTCAGCGCCGAAGCGCACTCGGGCGGCTTCCCCCAACGCCGTGGCCGGGCCGCGGTTTTCCGTGGCCCGCAGCGCGGCGCGCAGGCCGTGCAGCCCGATCCAGGCCCCGCCGCCCTCATCGCCGAGCCAAGGCCCCAGCCCGTCCGCCCGGCACATCGAGCCATCCGGCCGGATCGCCATCGCGACGGCGCCGGTGCCGACCGCCAGCACCAGCCCCGGCTCGCCGCCGAGCGTGCCGGCATGCGAGGTGATGGCGTCGCTGGCGACCGCGATCCTTTCGGCAGGTAGCCGCAAGCCGACCCGTTCCGCCAGTTCCCGCGCGGCATCCGGTGCGGCCAGAGCGCCCGCGGCGCCGATGCAGGCGGCGTCCACCCGCGCCAGCCCCGCCGCGCGCAGCAACGGCCTGGTAACGGCGAGGATGGCCGCCTCGGCGAGCTCCATTCCACCGACGGAAGCGAGGCCGGGGGCGCCCGCCCCTTCAGCGTCGGTACGAGCCTCGCCGACCCACAGAGCAGCCCGGCACGAGGTTTTGCCGAGATCGACGGCGAGCACGCTAATCATGCTTCACCTCGACTCCGCCGATCCATACCCGCCGCGGCACCCAGTCGTCGTCCCACCACACCAGGTCAGCCAAGGCACCCTGTGCTAGTCTGCCGAGATCGTCGCGGCGAAGCGCGCGCGCCGGCGCCTCGGTCGCGGCGCGCAGCACGGTCGCGGGATCGATCCCGGCGGCGATCATGCGGCGCACGCCCTCGTCCAGCACGATGCCGGCGCCGGCGATCGTGCCATCCGCCCGGCGGCCGACGCCATCCTCATCCACGGCCACTTCCGAGCCGCCGAATTCGAGCTTCGTGCCCGATGGCAGGCCGGCGATCAGGATGGAATCGGAAACCGCCACCAGCCGGTCGCCGGCGGCCTGGAACGCCAGCCGGCAGGCGACCGGATCGACATGAACGCCATCGACGATCAGCCCGCACCACAGCCGTGCATCGGTCAAAGCGGCGCCGACCAGCCCCGGATCGCGGTGCGCGAACGGCCGCATGGCGTTGAACAGGTGCGTGACCATCGTGGCACCTGCATCCACCGCCGCCAGGGTTTGCGCGGTGGTGGCGTCCGAGTGGCCGATCGCCACGTTCACGCCCGCGCCCACCAGCCGGCGCACTGCCTCCAGCCCGTGCGGTCGTTCGGGTGCCAGGGTGACGGTGCGCAACAGGCGGCGTGTCGCGGCATCGTCGAGCAGAACATCCAGCGCCCCCGGCGTCGCGTCCAGCAGCCAATCCGCCCGATGCGCGCCGCGCCGGCTGTCGGCCAGAAACGGTCCTTCCAGATGTATGCCGAGCACCCGCGCGACGGGCTCGCCCACCAGCGCATCCATGGCGACACAAGCGCGTCTCGTGGCCGCCAAAATCTCAGGCAACGGCGCGGTGATCACCGTCGGCTGCACGGAAGTGACGCCGCGTGCCGCCAGGCCAGCCAGCACCCGCCGCCATCCCGCGGTGTCGGCGGTCGCGAAATCGACGCCGAAAGCGCCGTTGTTGTGCAGGTCCAGCATTCCCGGGGTCAGCGCGCCGGAGACCAAAGACTCGGCGCCAACCGGCATCCCATCGAGCATGCGGGAAATCCGCCCTGCCGACATCGCGACGGCGCGCGGCCCGCTCCAGCTTCCGCCCGGCATCAGCAGCCGGGGTGCCGCCACCATGGTTTCGTCGTGGTCGGTCACCCTGTCTCCATAAATGCCGCCGGCAGGTTAAATTTGCCGCAACCTACCGCCCGGTATTACTGTTTCACCAAATATCCTGAAACCGCTACAGAGCGAGACGGCAACTTGAGCGACAATACGATTTCTGCGAACACCGTGGCACCCTCGATCGCCGTGCCGGCACCATCGACGAATGCCTCCGGCGCGACCTTTGCCATTATCCTCTCGCTCAGCTTCTGCCACATGCTGAACGACATGATGCAGTCGCTGGTGCCGGCAATCTACCCGATCCTGAAAACCAACTTCTCGCTCGACTTCGCCCAGATCGGCCTGATCACCCTCGCCTTCCAGTGCACCGCCTCGCTGCTACAGCCGCTGGTCGGCCTCTACACCGACCGCCGGCCGATGCCGTACTCGCTGCCGGTCGGCATGGGCTTCACCCTTGTCGGCCTGGTGCTGATGTCGCGCGCCGGCAGCTATGGCGTGATCCTGACCGCCGCCGCGCTGATCGGCATGGGGTCGTCGGTGTTCCACCCTGAGTCGTCGCGCGTGGCGCGCATGGCGTCGGGTGGCCGGCACGGCTTCGCGCAATCGCTGTTCCAGGTCGGCGGCAACACGGGATCGGCGATCGGGCCGCTGCTCGCCGCCTTCATCGTGGTGCCGCGCGGCCAGGGCAGCATCGTCTGGTTCTCGGCCGCCGCCCTGGTCGCGATGTTCGTGCTGGTCCAGGTCAGCGGCTGGTATAGCCGCAACCGCGTCGTTTCCCAGCCGCGCCGAGGCGGCTCCGTGGTCGGCCAAATGGAGGCGCTGTCGCGCAAGAAGGTGCTGTTCGCGATCTTCATCCTGATGGCGCTGATCTTTTCCAAGAACGTCTATACCGCCAGCCTCAGCTCGTACTACACCTTCTACCTGATCCATAAATTCGGCGTTTCGGTCCAGTCCGCCCAGATCTACCTGTTCGTCTTCCTCGGCTCGATCGCCGCGGGGACCCTCGCCGGCGGCTGGATCGGCGACAAGATCGGCCGCGTCCCGGTGATCTGGGTGTCTATCCTGGGCGTGCTGCCATTCACCCTGGCGATGCCCTACGTCAACCTGCCCTGGACCCTGGCGCTGACCGTCGCCATCGGCCTGATCATGGCCTCGGCCTTCTCCGCCATCCTGGTCTATGCGCAGGAGCTGGTGCCCGGAAAGATCGGCATGATCGCCGGGTTGTTCTTCGGCGTGTCGTTCGG
>JANXRT010000420.1 GCA_025356735.1 Acetobacteraceae bacterium
CATCACGGCGTTGCGCGGATGATCGCGCCGCCGCCGAATGTGCGTGTGTGGTTGGCGTGCGGTCACACCGATATGCGCAAGGGATTCGATAGCCTCGCTGCATTGGCGCAGGGGCAGCTCGGACAGGATCCGTTCAGCGGACAGTTGTTCGTATTCCGCGGCCGACGTGGTGATCTAGTCAAGGTGCTGTGCTGGGACGGACAAGGCTTGTGCCTGTTCGCCAAGCGCCTCGAGAAGGGCCGCTTCGTCTGGCCCCAAGCTAAGGATGGCACGGCACCGCTGACCCCGGCGCAACTGTCGAGGTTATTGGAGGGCATCGATTGGCGGATGCCGATACGAACCTGGCGCCCCGAGATGGCGGGCTGAAAACGTCGTGTTCACAGCGGAAAACAACTTGGAGCGACGCGAATCGGTATTGGACGATTCGCTCATGCCAGCGCCCCTCGATCCCGCAACATTGCCTGACAACGTCGTCGCATTACGGGCGTTGCTGCTGCATCGCGAGGACGAGCACGCGGCCGAATTGCAAGCCGCGCGCGACGGGCTGATGGAACAGGTGCTGCGCAATGAACAGTTGAAACTGCGCCTGGCGAAGCTGTTACGCGAGCGGTTCGGCGCCTCGTCGGAGAAATTGCGCGGTGCGCTCAAGCAGCTCGAACTCATACTCGGCGACCTCGAGGAGGAGGTGGCGGAAACAGCGCCGCCAGAGCCGGATGAATCCGCCGCCTCGAAGCAGCGGCGCAAGCCCGTACGCAAGCCGTTGCCCGAGAACTTGCCGCGCGATGTGGTGGAGCATGCCGCTCCCTGCAGCTGCCCCAAAAATGCGGCGGTTCGCTGCGTCCGCTCGGCGAGGACGTCACCGAGGTGCGGGATTACGTGCCGGGCTCATTCCGTGTCACCCGCCATGTACGGCCGAAGCTGTCGTGCCGGTCTTGCGAGGGGATCGCGCAGGCGCCCGCACCCAGTCTGCCGATTTATCGCGGTCTGGCGGGACCCGGACTGCTGGCACATGTGCTGGTGGCGAAATACTGCGACCATCTGCCGCTTTATCGGCAGGCCGAGATCTACGCCCGCGACGGGATCGACCTCGATCGTTCGACGCTGGCGGATTGGGTGGGACAGACGGCACGGCTGATGCGGCCGTTGATCGATGCCATCGGCAGCCATGTCATGACGGCGGACCGCGTGCATGCCGACGACACCACGGTGCCGGTGCTCGACCCCGGCCGAGGCAACACCAAAACTGGCCGGCTATGGTGCTACGTCCGCGACGATCGCCCCTTCGGCGGCAAAACGCCACCGGCCGTGCTGTATCGGTACAGCCCCGACCGCAAGGCCGACCATCCGCGCGAGCACCTGGCGTCGTTCCAGGGCATCCTCCAAGCGGACGGCTATGCGGGCTATGCCGGGCTGTATGAGCGTGGCGTCACCGAAGCCGCCTGTTGGGCACACGCGCGGCGCAAATTCTTCGATGTGCATAAATCCACTCAATCGCCGATCACCGCCGAGGCGCTCCACCGTATCGCCGCCTTGTACGGTATCTAGGCGACGGTGCGCGGTGAAGCCGCCGAGGCCCGCCTGGCCGCGCGGCACGCGAAAAGCGCACCGTTGTTCACCGAACTCAAAGTCTGGCTGGAGAAAACCCTGGCGCGGCTCTCCGGCAAAAGCGAACTCGCTGGAGCCATCCGCTATACCCTGTCACGCTGGCAGGCGATGACACTGCTGCTACGCGATGGCCGCGTCTGTATCGACAACAACGCCGCCGAACGATCGATGCGGCCGATGTGTCTAGGAAGAAAAAACTGGCTGTTGGCGGGTGCTGATTCCGGCGGCGAGCGTGCGGCCTCAGCATACTCGCTGATTGAAACCGTCAAGATGAATGGGTTCGATCCCGAGGATTACCTTCGGTAGGTTTTGACGCGGATCGCCGACCACCGGGTCAAGCAGGTCCATGAATTGCTGCCATGGAATATGCGCAGCGTCCGAGCGCGGCTGGATCAACGCAACGCTGCCTAAGCATACAAACGGGCGTGCCTGGCCGGACGTTTACGGTTAAGAGAGACTCCCGCCAGTTCCATATCCCCCTACCCGTGCGAGGGGGCAACGAAGTTATAGTAACTTTTCTAGTAACTGCCCAGGTATCCAGATGGTTCAGGCGAGGCGAATGGCGGCCACGAGGCGTGCCGGTTCGCCGATCAAGGTCTGGAGCATGTTCCAACCCTGCTTCCTCGCGGTCGAGAGAACCGAGCGGATGGTAGCAAAATCGTTCGCACCTTGCTGGGATCGAAAGCCGCCGGAGATCTTTTGGCGCAGTTTCATCATGCGCCCATCCTGCTCCGCGAGGTTGTTTGTAAAGGGGACGTCGCGGTCGGTCAGGAAGCGGAGCACGTCCGGCTTTCGGGTGCTCAGGCGTAGCAGGAGGTTATGGCCGACCCGTCGTGGCGTACGGCCGCGGCGCCCGGCTTTCGTCAACGCCGGCTGCGCGTCGTGGAACGCCATGCCGTTAGCAAGAATGCCATCGTAACATCGCTCGATCAGCGCGATCAGACTTGGTTTCAGCGGTAGGCCTTGAGTGCGCGCAAGGTTCGTCAGGTAGCAGGCGCGACTCAGCAGGCGCTGCATCTTGCGTGCCCAATCTTCTTTCTCGATCTCGACCACCGCCTTCAATTCCCGCAGATGGTGTGCGTTGCACGGTGCGTGCAACACGCCGGTCATCGTGTAGTAGGGCTTCCAGTGATCATGCACGACGATGCCGGTGACATTCGCCGGCAGGCTGCCGCGCTTCGCCGAGGTGCGATAAAAGGTGAGCCAGACGGTGGAGGCGATATGCAGCCATTGCGTCTTGCCGCCAATTCGGAACCCGGTTTCATCCAGGTGCTTGACCGGTGCCGCCGCCACGTGGCCGCGCACCGCGTCGGCGAAATCCTGCAAGCGTCCGGCACAATCCTGACTGATGCGGCCAATGGTCGCGGTGACCAATTTGACCCCGAACAGGTCAGCCATCGGTGCCGCGAGGCGTTTCTCGGGCAATAACTGGTAGTGCAACAAATACAGCACGAGCGCGCCGATCCGTTTGCCGTATTGCACCGGCGCAGTCACCGCTTCGGGAAACGCTGCCCGTGTCCGCGCGCCGCAGGCAGCGCAACGCCAGCCATACGCGCGGTGCTCCGTGACGATCAGTGGCCTCGGTTCCGGCAGATCGAACACCTGGCGGGCAACGTGGCCGGTCGCCATCGCCGCGGTCAATGCTTCGCCGCACGCGGCGCAGGCCTCTGGATAATGCTCGATCGTCGCATCGGGCGTTTCAACCCGGCAAAGTGTCCCGCCCGGATGGCCCTTCTGGCCACCGCTCTTCTTGCCCGAAGATCCACGAAGACTGCTGACCCGAACTGGCTTTTTCAGCCCGTCACTGGACGGTGGCTTGCCGCTATTGCTGCTGTTCAGCCCAAGTCGACGCTCCAGTTCCCCCAGTCGTGCCATCAGCGCCGCATTTTCCGCACGAAGCACCGCGTTCTCGGCCCGCAACGCCTCTATTGTCGCGTCGCCGCTCGCCGCGGCCGTGACGTCGTCTCGCGAGGGTGTGTCGTCGGACGGTACCATCAACACGTTGACTCGTACTCGGCCGTGACCTGTCAATAACCATCATCAATGCGGAACCTGGGCAGTTACGAT
>JANXRT010000528.1 GCA_025356735.1 Acetobacteraceae bacterium
GTTCCTGCCCGGCTGGGAGGAGGGGCTGTTCCCCAGCCAGCGCACCATGGACGAGAGCGGCGCCAAGGGTCTGGAGGAGGAGCGCCGGCTGGCCTATGTCGGCATCACGAGGGCCCGCCACCGCGCGATCATCAGCCACGCCGCCAACCGACGCATCTACGCCAACTGGCAGTCCAGCATCCCAAGTAGATTCATCGAGGAGATACCGGAGGAGTGGGTCGTCCGCACCGGCTCCGCCGCCATGGCCCGCGACACGCGCGCGGCCCAGCTGCCGAGTTTCAGCCAGTTTCCGATGGCCGCGCGCCGGCCGCGGGTGATCGACGTGTGGGAGCAGCCGCAGCGGCCGGAGCGCGCCGACGGCATCCCGGTCGGCAGCCGCGTGTTCCACCAGAAGTTCGGCTACGGCACCGTGACCGCCTCGATCGACGACAAGCTCGACATCGAGTTTGAGAAGGCCGGCGCCAAGCGGGTGCTTGACCGGTTCGTGGAAAGATCGTGAAGCACCGGATCGCCGCGCTGGAAGCGGTGCATGTCGATGTGCCGGCGGATGCGATGGAGATGTTCGAGGCGGCGCTGCTCGGCGCGTGCAGCACGGTTGGGTTTTTCCTGGATGAGGATTCTGGAAGCTGGCGTGTCGAGGGCGTCAAGCCGGTCGGCGAGGGTGATTCCGAACTCGTTTCCGCTTTGGCCCTGGCCGAGATGATCACTGGCGTGAGCACGCCGTTGCACCGCGCGCCGGTGGCGGCCGACGGCTGGCTGGCCCGGACCTACCAATCGTTTCCCGAACAGCTCGTCGGCCGCCGCTTTTCGGTGCGCGGAACGCACCTGGCCGGCCTGCTTTCGCCTGGCCGCATCGCGTTGACCCTGGATGCCGGCGTGGCGTTCGGCTCGGGCGAGCACGGCTCGACGCGCGGCTGCCTGCGCGCGTTGGAGCGCGTCGCGTATCGCAGGCCGAGGCGCATTCTGGACCTTGGCACCGGGTCCGGCATTCTGGCGATGGCGGCGGCCAAGCTGTTTCGCCGACCTGTTCTGGCGACCGACATCGAGCCGTGGTCGGTGCGGGTGGCGGCCGAGAACGCCTTTCGAAACGGCGTTTCCGGCTATGTCCGCACCCGGCTGGCGGACGGCTGGCACAGCCCGCTCCTGACGCGCGCAGCGCCGTTCGACCTTGTTTTCGCCAACATCCTGGCGCGTCCGTTGTGCAACATGGCCAAGCACCTGGCGTTGCATCTGGCGCCGGGCGGGACGGCAATATTGGCGGGCCTGCTGAGCAGCCAGGCGCGCATGGTGCTGGCCGCGCACCGCCGCGTCGGCCTGCGCCTGGATTTCGCAGTGCAGGAAGCCAACTGGACCACGCTCGTGCTACGAAAGTGACGCGCTCCAGGGCGCTCCCCTGGCGGGGACCGGGGCAGCGCCCCGCGCTTGCTTATTTGTCTCTCTTGAGGATCGCCAAACCGCCATGCACCTAACCGCCGAGCGCCTCGACCGCATCAACCCGAGCCTGACCATAGCCGTAGCCACCAAGGCGCGTGCGTTGCAGGCGGCGGGGCACGACGTGATCAGCCTGTCGGCCGGGGAGCCGGATTTCGACACGCCGCAGAACGTCAAGGACGCGGCGATCCGCGCGATCGAGGCGGGGGAGACCAAGTACACCGACGTTTCCGGCACGCCGGCGTTGCGCCGCGCGGTGGCGGCGAAGTTCAAGCGTGATTCCGGAATTGATTACAAGCCGGAGGAGATCATCATCTCGGCCGGCGCCAAGCAGGTGATTTTCAACGCCATGCTGGGCACCTTGGATGCTGGCGACGAGGTCATCATTCCGTCGCCGTGCTGGGTCAGCTATCCGGATATTGTTACGTTGGCCGACGGCAAGCCGGTGCTGGTGGCGTGCGGCGAGAACAACGGGTTCAAGCTGCGCGCCGAGGATCTGGAGGCGGCGATCACGCCGCGAACCAAGTGGTTCATGCTCAACAACCCGTGCAACCCGACCGGTGCAGCGTACGACGCGGCGGAGCTTCGCGGCATCTGCGACGTTCTGCTGCGGCACCCCGATGTCTGGATCATGACCGACGACATCTACGAGAAGCTCGCCTATGACGGCTTCAAGCCGGCGACGATTTTGCAGGTCGAGCCGCGTTTGCGCGATCGCACCCTGACGTTGAACGGCATGTCCAAGGCCTATGCGATGACCGGCTGGCGGATCGGCTACGCCGGCGGCCCGGTGGCGCTGATCCGCGCGATGGACAAATTGCAGAGCCAGAGCACGGCCAACCCGTCCTCGATCGGCATGGCGGCGTCGATCGAGGCCTTGAATGGCCCGCAGGACAGCATCGAGGTGATGCGCCGCGTCTATGAGGAGCGGCGCGACCTGGTCGTGGGCATGTTGAACGAGTGCGCCGGGGTTCGCTGCCTGAAGCCGGAGGGGGCCTTCTATGTGTTTCCCTCGATCAGCGGCTGCATCGGCAAGGTGTCGGCCGGTGGGGCGAGGATCACCGACGACGCGGCCTTCGTGACCGCGCTGCTGGAGGAGGAGAAGGTCGCCGTCGTGCACGGCTCGGCGTTCTGCTACCCAGGCTACTTCCGCATCAGCTACGCCACGGGGACGGACGTGCTTCGCGAGGCGTTGACGCGAATTCAGCGTTTCTGTGCCGGCCTGCACTGACATGGACGCGCCGACATCCCCCGGTTTCGCGGAACGGCTGAGCCGGGTCCAGGTCGCGGCCACGGTGCAGATGACGATCCGGGCGCGGGAGTTGCGCGCCCAGGGCCACGACGTCATCGCGCTGACCATCGGCGAGCCGGATTTCGACAGCCCGCGCCACGCGATCGAGGCGGCGTACCAGGCGGCGTTGTCCGGCGACACCAAATACCCGCCGCAGGACGGCACGCCCGCCCTGAAGCAGGCGGTGCAGCGCAAGTTTTTTCGGGATAACGGCCTGGATTTCGCATTGGATGAAATATCGGTCTCGAACGGCGGCAAGCAGTCGATCTTCAACGCCTTCATGGCGACGCTGGATGCCGGCGACGAGGTCGTTATCCCGGCGCCGTACTGGGGCGCCTACCCGCTGATGACCCGGCTGCTCGGCGCCGAGCCGGTATTCGTCGCCGGATCGCAGAACAACGGCTTCAAGCCGCGCGCCGAGGACATCGACGCCGCCATCACGCCGCGCACCAAGTGGCTGATGCTGAACAACCCGAACAACCCATCGGGTGCGGCGCTGTCGCGCGACGAGATGCTTGCGATCGCCGCCGTC
>JANXRT010000006.1 GCA_025356735.1 Acetobacteraceae bacterium
ATCGACCAGCAACCGAGGCCCGGTATCCCGGCGGACCACGATGCTGGCACGGGTGCGCCGATTTTTCGGTTCAGCCGGATTGCAGGCGCCCCAGTCACCATGCCCATCGACGCCGCCGATCTGCGGCACTCCGGCCGAGCCGCCGGTGCCAAGCAGCGTGACCTCCAGAACCATCAGATTATGGCCGTCTTGCTGAACAGACGCCTGAAGTTCCGCGTGGTGAGTTCAGCCAGTGCTTCGACCTCGATGCCTCGAACGGCGGCGAGTACGCGCGCGGTGTGGGCAACGAACGCGGGTTCGTTGCGTTTGCCGCGAAAAGGAACCGGCGCCAGATAGGGCGCATCGGTTTCCACCAGCAGCCGGTCGATCGGAACATCGCGGGCGATGTCGCGGATTTCCTGCGACTTTGGAAAGGTCAGGATGCCGGAAAAGCTGAAATATCCGTCCATCGCGATGGCGGCGTCGGCAAGCCGGCGGGTCGAGCTGAAACAGTGCAGAAGAAAGCGGAAATCCTGGCCAGCCGCTCGTTCTTCCTCAAGGATCCACGCAATATCGTCGTCCGCGTCGCGCGCATGGATGGCCAGCGGCAGGCCGGTCAATGCTGCAGCACGGATGTGAGCGCGAAAACTCGCCTGCTGATCGTCGCGCGGCGACTTGTCGTAGAAGTAATCCAGCCCAGACTCACCGATACCGATGACTTTGGGATGGTCGGTCATTGCGGCGAGGCGCTCCGCTCCAACGACAGGCTCCTCTCCAGCACTGTGAGGGTGCACGCCGACGGTGCACCAAATCTGTTCATGGGCCAGGGCGGTTGTCTTGATCTGCTCGGACTGCACCAGCCGCGTGCCGATCGTCACCATCTCCCCAACGCCTGCAGCGGCCGCACGGGCCAAAACCCCGGGCAGTTCGTCGTCGGTGAAATAATCCAGGTGACAATGAGAATCGATTAGCATCTATGTTCTAGGCCGCCTCTTCGATGTAACGTGGAAACACGCCAACAGGTTGCGGCAGGGTAATGCCGGCGGGCAGGTCGGTGTCGAGGTCAGAAAAGTTCCTGTGGTCCGGCGGCACACCAAGCTGGTCGAGCATCCGGGCCATCGAGCCTGGCATGAACGGCTGCAGCACGGTGGCGATCACCCGCTGCACATCGACCAGAACCCGCAGCACGTCGGCCATGCGGGCAGGATCGGTTCGCCGCAGCGCCCAAGGGGCCTGGTGGTCGATATAGGCGTTGGCAGCGCGAATGACTTTCCACACCTCCTCCAACGCTTCGTGAAACACCTGCCGGTCGATCCGCTCCCGCAATGCGGCGGGCAATGCGGCGGCGGCGGCAAGCAGGACCGCGTCCGGTTCGCAGATGTCCCCCCTGCCCGGCAGCACGCCGTCACAGTTCTTGGCGATCAGTGACAGCGAGCGCTGCGCAAGGTTGCCGAGATCGTTGGCCAACTCGACATTGATCCGCGATACGATGGCGGCGTGGCTCATGCTGCCGTCGCTGCCGAACGGTTTTTCCCGCAGCAGAAAATAGCGAATTTGGTCAAGCCCGTAGGTCGTGGTGAGCTTTCGCGGCTCGACCACGTTTCCCAGCGACTTGCTCATCTTCTCGCCCTCGACCACCCACCAGCCGTTCGAGGTGATCTTCCGCGGTGGCGCGATGCCGGCCGACATCAGGAAAGCCGGCCAATAGACGGCATGGAACCGGATGATGTCCTTGCCGACGACGTGCGCGTCGGCCGGCCAAAATCGCCAGCGATCGGCGTTCTCGTCCGGAAAGCCGAGGGCGGTGATGTAGTTGATCAGCGCATCGAGCCAGACATACATCACGTGACCGGGGGCGTCGGGCACCGGAATGCCCCAGGCGAAGGTGGTACGGCTGATCGACAGGTCGTTAAGGCCGCCGCGCACGAAGCTCAGCACCTCGTTGCGGCGAGAGCCGGGGGCGATGAAGTCGGGATGGTCGGCATAGAATTGCAATAGCCGGTCCTGCCAGGCCGAGAGCCGGAAGAAATACGACGGCTCGCGCACCCATTCGACGGGCGCGCCGGTCGGCGCCAGCTTGACGCCGTCGCGGGTGAACAGCTCGCTCTCGTCGTAGAACGCTTCGTCGCGGACTGCGTACCAGCCCTCGTAATGGCCGAGATAGATGTCGCCGGCGGCCTCCAGCCGGCGCCACAGCGCGGCGCAGCCCGCCATGTGGCGAGGCTCCGTGGTGCGGATGAAGTCGTCGTTGCTGACACCCATCCTTTCCGTCATGTCGCGAAAATCGGCCGACACCTTATCGGTGAACGTCTGCGGATCCAGCCCGGCCTCGGAAGCAGCTTTTTCGACCTTCTGGCCGTGTTCGTCGGTGCCGGTGAGAAAGAAGACGTCGAACCCGTCCAGCCGCTTGAACCGCGCCATCACGTCGGCGGCGATGGAGGTGTAGGCGTGGCCGATATGCGGCGCGCCGTTGACATAGTAGATCGGCGTGGTGACGTAGTAGGCTGGTTTCATGGCAGGCCCGATCCGTTTGGGCTGAGCAGTCCGATCCCCGCGACGATCGCTTGGCGCTTGTCCAGGTTGAAGGCTTCGGTTTCCTGCTGCAGCTTCCCCAGCCCGTGCCACAGTTCCGGCCAAGCTTCAATCGGATGGCTGGCGATCAATTTGGTTTGCGCGATGTCCGCGGTGCCCCGAACCGAATTGCGAAGTGCGGTGGAGATTGCGGTCCGCAGCACTTCCATGAACGTCGAGAAGCTGTTTTCCCCGGTCACATCCTTGCGCAGGATGGTGTCGGCAAGGGAATAGGCGCGGCTTGGGTGCAGGCCCGGCACCGCGGCCAGCACCTCATCAACGAGCACCGAGCAGGCAATACCCGAATCGCCGGCGAGGCTCAACGCCCGACCGGGTGAGCCATCGGACATGGAAACGAGCCGCCGTCGGTCTTTGTCGGAAAATGCGGGCAGGTAGCCGGCGATGAGTGTGTTCATGATGGTATCGTCGAGCGGGTCAAGCCGTAACAGCCGGCAACGGCTGCGCAACGTCGAAATCAGCTGGCCAGGTGACGCGCAGACCAGCAGCAGCACCGCGCGGTCGGGCGGTTCCTCCAGGATCTTCAGCAACGCATTGGCGGAGCTTAGGTTCAGCTCCTCAGCCCCGTCGATCACCACCACCCGCCAGCCAGCCTCGGCGGCGGTCAGGTGCAGGAAGGGTCCGACACGCCTCGCATCCTCCACGGCGATCTGGGTTTTCATGCGCTTGTTCTTCGAATCATACAGGCGCTCGATGGTCAGCAAATCGGCGTGTGATCCGGCCGCGATGCGCCGCGACACGTTGCTCTGCGGCACGGCCAAACCTTTACCAGCCGGCATCCCGGCCAGCAGCCACCGGGCGAAACGAAAGGCCAGAGTTGCCTTGCCGACGCCGTCAGGTCCGGTGATGAGCCAGGCGTGATGCATCCGGCCGGCTGCCATGGCGCCGACCAGCACCGCCTCGGCGGCTTCGTGACCCAGCAACACAGTATTTTCGCGGGGTTCGGGCACGGTCATGGCGAAACCGAGAACCGGGCATCCACCACGCTGAGGATGGCAGCATGCACCTGCATGATCGTGCCGTTCGCATCGATCGGCAAGCACCGTTCAGGATTTTGTTGCGATATCACTTCAAAACCGGAACGAACGCGGCAGTGAAACGCACCATCCAGTCGTTCGTAACGGTCCGGCTTACCGGCGCGTTTCACCATGCGGCGCCGGGTCTCGTCGGCATCGGCATCCAGCACCAGCGTCAGATCAGGCACGATGCGCAGCATCTTGCTCAGAGTTGCGATGGCGATGCGATCCGCGCCGAGGCCAAAGCCCTGGTAGGCCATGGTGCTGTCGAAGAAGCGATCGCAAACCACCCACATCCCGGCAGTCAGCGCCGGCCGTATGGCGCGCTCGACATGCTCGGCCCGGGCGGCGAAATGCAGCAGGGTTTCGGCCGGCGCCGACCAGGCGATCGATCCGCCAAGCAAAAGCTGCCGCAGGTGCTCGGCGCCTGGCGCGCCGCCGGGTTCGCGGGTGCGAAGCACCGCCAGGCCGCGTGATGCCAAAACATCGGCGAGCAGCCGCGCTTGGGTCGATTTGCCGGTTCCCTCCCCGCCTTCCAGCGTGATGAAGCGAGGTTTGAAGAGGGGCTGCCGGCGATCAGGTTCCGGTGACATAGTGCGACAGCACCGCGACCGCTCGCCCCGGCAGGCTGAGTTTTTCGACGCTGGCACCGGCCACCAGCTTCATGCTCATCTCCGGCACGCCCTGCCCGGAGATCGCCAGCGTTCCCAGAACGTCGCCCCGCGCCACCGGCGCGCGAACCGGCGTCTCGAACCGCACCGTGATCTTCGCACCACGACGCCATTGCCGCGGCAGGGTGACGATCAGGTCTTGATCGCCGACCAAAGCCACGCTGGGGCTGGTGCCAAGCCAGACCGGAGCGTGATCGACGACCTCGTTGGCCATGAACAGGTTGACGTTCTCGAATTCGCGGAATGCCCAATCCATGATGCGCTCACCCTCCTCGGCCCGTTCGCGCATCGACTTCATGCCGTTCAGCACCAGGATCACGCGCCTTCCGCCGCGCAGGCTGCTCGCGACCAACCCGTAGCCGCCCTCATCGGTATGGCCGGTCTTGAGCCCGTCGCCGGTGCCGCGTTGCACCAGGGGATTGCGGTTACCCTGCTCGATACCGTTGTACTTAAAACTCTTTTCAGAATCGTAGTGATAGTAGTCCGGAAATTCCCGAATGATCTGGCGCGCCAATGTCGCGATGTCACGCACGCTCATGCGATGGTCCGCGTCCGGCCAGCCGGTCGGATTGCGGAAGTTGGAAGCAGCAAGGCCGAGCTTCTTCGCGGTCGTGTTCATCAGCTCGACGAAGCCCTCCTCCGATCCGGCGATGCCCTCGGCGAGCACGATGCAGGCGTCGTTGCCCGACTGCACGATCATGCCGCGAATCAGGTCCTCGACCTTAACCGAGCTGCCGAGCTGGACGAACATTTTGGAGCCGCCCATGCGCCAGGCGCGCTCGCTTACCGGAAACTCGTCATCAAGCTTTAGCCGGCCCTGCTTCAGCCGGTCATAGACGATGTAGGCGGTCATCAGCTTGGTCATCGACGAGGGCGGGATGGCGAGGTCGGCATCCTTGTCGAGCAGCGTGGCACCGGTGGTAAAGTCGATCGCGACTGCCCATTTGGCGGCGATGTCCAGCGGCCCGACGGGAGTCTGGGCCGCTCCGCCGATCGGCGCCGGCTCGTTCTTGGTGCCCTTTTTCGGCGCCGGATGGCGCTCGGCGGCCGCAGCCTGTCGCGCCACGATCAGGCTGGCCGCGGTGCCGGACAACAGCACGCGGCGGGCGAGCAACGCACGATCCGTCATGGTCCGACTCTCCTGTCCGCGGGGGCGTTCATTGGATAACCTTCATTGCACGACGATGCGGGCATCGATCGCACCGGCAGCGATCGCCTGCCGCAACGCCGCGTCGGCATCGTTTATCGCGTTGTACGGTCCGAGCCTAACGAGAAAATTGGTCGCGCGGCCGTTACGCGACGGCTCAATGCGTGAATCCACCGCAGCCAGCCTTGCACGTTGCAGGTTGGCAAATTCCTGCCGGCTGAAGGTGCCAAGCTCGATCATCAGTGCGCCCGGAACAGGGCTCACCTGGCGCAGATTCTCGAGCAGGCGCTGCGGCGGCGGCTCGACGGCCGTGACCGCAACAGGCGCAGCGGCAATCCCGACTGGGCGAGGAGCCCGGCCGGGCGGTCCGAGATCGACCTGGCGCACTGCCCCGACGGGCGCCAAGCCGACTTCCAGCTTCTGGCCGCCGCCGCCCGGCAGGGCTTCGGCGGCAGCGCGGCTTTCGGCAACGAGAATGTCGGCGCGGACCCGCGCCACGTTCTCGGCGCCGAAACCGAGCAACGCCGCCGCGTGTGGCGTGACGGCGATGATGCGGCCGGGATCGGCGGGCCCGCGATCATTGATCCGCAGCGTGAGCTGAAGGCCATTTTCGAGGTTGGTTATCGTCGCCACGGCGGGCAGTGCCAGGGTCTGCATCGCTCCCGTCAAAGCCGTCGGGTCGTAAGCCTCGCCATCGGTCGTCAATTGCGGCGGGTCTCGATAGACCGTAGCGATGCCGGTCTGGCTGAACTCGAGGCTGTCCTGCGGATAATGCCAAACGCCCTCGGCCTGCCACGTCTCGCCGGCGACGTAGTGGGTAGGCATGGGCGGGGGCGATAGCTGGCACGAGGCGAGCAGCACCATGCCGGCGAGCAGCGGCCAGCGGATCAACCGGCAACCATATCGCCGAGCAGGCCAACGCCGACGCCGTAGAAATCCGACGGGTTGTAGCGCCGTATGGCGGTGAAATTGGTGCCGACCAGGAATGCCTCGCCGTTGCCGCCATCCATCAACAGAAGC
>JANXRT010000009.1 GCA_025356735.1 Acetobacteraceae bacterium
CCTCAGGGCCGATCTGGGCGATGCACATGTCGTGGATGAACTTGTAGGCGAGTTCGGCGGCCGATTGCAGCCGGCCCGGAATGATGGAGCGCGGGCGCATGCCGAAATACAGCAGCCCGATGGTCAGCACTCCGGCGATCAGCATCAGCAGGTTGGACTGGGTGAAATTCAGGGAGGCGCCAAGCCTTCCGAGAACGGTGGTGAGCTTGAACTGGCCAAGCGCGTCGATCGTGTGTTCGGCCGCCAAGTGCCTCGTCCTTTATCCTGCTCGGCGCACCCTCCGGGTGCTGCCGCGTTGCCTTTAGCCTTTCGGCGCCGTTCTGAACAGGCGCCAAACGTTCGCCACTCCCGCCGCTCCGCCGATCAGGACGAAGACCGCCATCAGGATCGGCTTGGTGCCGAGCCACCGGTCCAGCCCCCAGCCGATGGCGACCGCCACCACCAGGGCCGAGACCAGCTCGGTGCCGACCCGCAGACCGATACCCCAGGGCGAGAACTTCTTCTCGCCCATCGGTTCCGGCGGCGGCGCGTCGAGACCCCGTTTTATCCGAACCGCGCTGAGGCGATCCTGGAACGATCGCTCGTCGCTGTCCTGCGGTTCCATCATGTTCGCTCCTGACAAGTCGCCCTGCCGGAAGGCGAGGGCTTGCTACAGGCGGGTTTTCGAAGTGTCAACAATGGGTAATGGGGCTGCATCAGATCCTGGTCGTGACCACATAGCCATGATGTAAAGGAAAGGCGCTTATCATGCTTGGTCTGCTTGTTTTCCTGATATCGCCAGCAATTGTCCTGGCGCAGGCGGTGCCGACTGACAGTGCCCATACGCTGCTGGCGCCGCCGAGTTCGCCGCCGCCCGCTGCGGTGGCGCCGATGCCGGGTGGCGGGACCGGCTACGTCATCGGCAACACGCGCAACTCGCAGGTGGTTGTGATGCCTGGCGGCGGCACCGCGACGGTGACGCCGAACGGCAACGGCACCTCGACGGTCCAGCGCTCCGACGGCCGCAACGGCGTCGTGAACACCCCTAAGTAAGGCGGGTCTGGGGCCGCTCGCCCCAGCGGGGTCCGGGGCGGGCCCCGGCTTTCTTGACCTTTGTGGCTTGGTTGGTCATAACCCGGAAATCCGAGTGACATGTTCACACGGTCCCCGCCAGGTGCGGGGGCTCCGCCGCTCCGCGAGGGTTCGCGCAGCGGCGTATTTTGCGTGTTTGGGGAATTTGTCGTGTTCGACGCGCTGTCCGACAGGCTGACCGGGGTTTTCGACAGGTTGCGCGGGCGTGGCGCGCTGAGCGAGGCCGACGTGATCGAGGCGTTGCGCGAGGTTCGCGTGGCGTTGCTGGATGCCGACGTGGCGTTGCCGGTGGTGCGCGACTTCATCGCCAGCGTGCGTGAGCGCGCGGTCGGCGGCGAGGTGCTGCGTTCGGTGACGCCGGGCCAGCAGGTGGTGAAGATCGTCAACGACGCGTTGATCGCGGCGTTGGGCGGCGAGGGCGCGGTCGGGCTGAACCTGGCCGCGGTAAGCCCCATTCCGTTCCTGATGGTCGGGTTGCAGGGTTCCGGCAAGACCACGACGGCCGGCAAGCTGGCGCTGCGGTTGCGCGAGCGATTGAAGAAGCGCGTGCTGCTGGCGAGTCTGGACACGCAGCGGCCGGCGGCGCAGTTGCAGCTGGCGCAGCTGGCCGAGCGCGCTGGGGTTTCGAGCCTGCCGATCATCCCGTTCCAGTCGCCGGTGCAGATCGCAATGCGGGCGATGGAGACCGGCCGGCGCGAGGTTTTCGACGTCGTCATCCTCGACACCGCCGGGCGGCTGTCGATTGATGAAGCCTTGATGGCGGAGGTGAGGGCCATCCGCGAGGCGACCAGCCCGGTCGAGACCTTGCTGGTGGTCGATGCGATGACCGGGCAGGACGCGGTCAACACGGCCAAGGCGTTCAACGACGCGCTGGGCGTCACCGGCATCGTGATGACGCGGATGGACGGCGATGCGCGCGGCGGTGCGGCGTTGTCGATGCGTTCGGTGACGGGCGCGCCGATCAAGCTGGTTGGCACCGGCGAGAAGCTGGACGCGCTGGAGGATTTCCATCCCGAGCGCGTCGCCGGTCGCATCCTCGGCATGGGCGACATCGTCGGGCTGGTGGAGCGCGCGTCCGAGACGATCGACCAGGCGGATGCCGAGAAGCTTGCCAGGAAGATGGCGAAGGGCACCTTCGACCTCGAGGATTATGCCAGCCAGCTCAAGCAGATCGGCAAGATGGGCAGCCTGTCGGGCATTCTCGGCATGTTGCCGGGGGCGGGCAAGCTGAAGGCCCAGATGGGCGATGCCAACATCGACACGGCGATCCTGAAGCGTCAGGCGGCGATCATCTCGTCGATGACGAAGAAGGAGAAAAAAACGCCCGACATCATCAAGGCGAGCCGCAAGAAGCGTATTGCCGCGGGGTCGGGCACGTCGGTTCAGGAGGTCAACAAGCTGCTGAAGCAGTTCGACGACATGTCCTCGATGATGAAGAAGATGAGCAAGCTCGGCCAGAAGGGGCTGATGCGGCACGGGTTGGGCGCGCTTATGCCCAAGGGCATGTCGGGCAACCGCCGTCCCTTCTGATTTTTCCCACGTAATACCAAGGAGCTAACGACTTATGGGTCTCAGGATCAGGCTTGCCCGCGCTGGCGCCAAGAAGCGCCCTTATTACCACATCGTGGTGGCCGACAGCCGCAGCCCGCGCGACGGGCGGTTCATCGAGCGTCTGGGCAGCTACAACCCGATGCTGCCGGCCGAGCATGAGGACCGGGTGCGGCTGCTGCCCGAGCGGATCGCGCACTGGGTGAGCGAGGGCGCGCTGGCGACCGACCGGGTGGCCAAGTTCCTCGGCAAGGCCGGGCTGGCGCCGATGCCGGTGTACCGCGAGCAGCCGGTGCAGTCGGCGCCGAAGAAGAAGGCGCAGGAGCGCGCCAAGGCCGCCGCCGGCGCCTGATTGGAACCATGCCGGACTCCCACATCCTGTTGGGCGTGATCGGCCGGCCGCATGGCGTGCGGGGGCTGGTGCGCGTCGCCAGCTACACGGCCGACCCGGCCGACCTTGCCGCCTATGGAACGCTTTCCGATGCGCAGGGCCGGCTGTTCGATGTCGCCTGGCGGGCAGCGGGGACGGCGGAGATTTCCGAAGTCATCGACGGACGGCGGGTGAAGGTGGCGACGCGCGAGGCCGCCGAGAAGCTGACGAACGTGAAGCTGTTCGTCGCGCGCGAGAAGCTGCCGCCGCCGGATGAGGACGAGTTCTACTTTTCCGATGTCATCGGCCTTTCAGCCTTCGATGAGGCCGGCGTGGCGGTCGGTGTCGTTACGGCGGTGCATGACTACGGCGCCGGCGCCAGCATCGAGATCGAACGTGCCGGGCAGTCGCCGCTGATCCTGCCGTTCACCCGCGCCTGCGTGCCGGAGGTCGATACCGGGGCCAGCCGCATCGTCGTGGTGCCGCCCGATGAAATCCTGGTTCCCGACGATGGCCGCGAGGCCGCCGCATGAGTTTTCGGGTGTCCGTGCTGACGTTGTTTCCGGAGATGTTTCCCGGGCCACTTGGGATGTCGCTGGCTGGCCGTGCATTGGAACGGGGAAACTGGTCACTGGAATTGGTGAACCTGCGGGACTTCGCCGGCGACCGCCATCGCACCGTCGATGACACGCCGTTCGGCGGCGGCGCCGGGATGGTGATGCGGCCGGACATCGTGGCCGCGGCGCTGGCCTCGGTCGATGACGGCAGGCGCCGCGTCTTTCTGACGCCGCGCGGGCGCCGGCTGACCCAGGCGGATGTGCGCGGTTTCGCCGCCGGCCCCGGCATCGTGCTGCTGTGTGGACGCTACGAAGGCGTCGATCAGCGCGCCATCGAGGCGGGCGGCTGGGACGAGATCAGCATCGGCGATTATGTGCTTTCCGGGGGAGAGCTTGCCGGGCAGGTGTTGCTGGATGCGTGCGTGCGGCTGCTGCCGGGCGTGATGGGCGCGGCCGCGAGCGCCGTCGAGGAGAGCTTTTCCGCCGATCTGCTGGAATACCCGCACTACACCCGGCCGGCCGACTGGGACGGGCGTCGCGTGCCGGACGTACTGCTTTCGGGCAACCATGCCGCGATCGCTGCCTGGCGCCAGGCCGAAGCAGAAAACACGACAAGAAGCCGCCGGCCCGACCTCTGGGCTGGAGTTGGAAAGACAAGCTCGGTTGCCAATCCGGCACCGGCACCGTAATCGACCAGGACGAAGGAACCCGATCATGAACATTCTGCAAAAATACGAGGCCGACGAGGTCGCCCGGCTGAGCGCGCTGCGCGCCGTGCCGGAGTTCGTTCCGGGCGACACGCTGCGGGTCGCGGTCAAGGTGGTCGAGGGCGAGCGCACCCGGGTGCAGAACTTCGAGGGCGTCTGCATCGCGCGTTCCAACAAGGGGCTCAACAGCAACTTCACGGTGCGCAAGATCAGCTACGGCGAGGGCGTCGAGCGCGTGTTCGCGCTGTATGCGCCGACGATTTCCGAAATTGCCGTGGTCCGCCGCGGCGACGTGCGCCGCGCCAAGCTGTATTACCTGCGCGACCGCAGCGGCAAGTCCGCCCGCATCGCCGAGAAGGCGCGCGTGATCGTTCCCGCCGCCGCGAAACCGGCGCTGGTCGCTGCGGTCGAGACGCCCACCGCCGAGTAACGCCAGCCTGACAGGAGGAAAAGATGCCGGACGTCGCGCCGAGGACATTGTTCGACAAGATCTGGGACGCCCACGTGGTGGACCGGATGGGCGACGGCACCTGCATCCTCTATATCGACCGGCATCTGCTGCACGAGGTCACCAGCCCGCAGGCTTTCGAGGGACTGCGGCTGGCCGGCCGGCGCATGCGCCGGCCGGACGCGACCATCGCCGTCGCCGACCACAACGTGCCGACCACCGACCGCCGCGGCGGCATTTTGGAAGAGGACAGCCGCATCCAGGTCGAAACCTTGGAGCGCAACGTGGTGGAATTCGGCGTGCCGTACATCCCGATCCTCGACGAGCGCCAGGGCATCGTGCACATCATCGGGCCGGAGCTCGGCATCTCGCTGCCCGGCATGACGATCGTGTGCGGCGACAGCCATACTTCGACGCATGGCGCGATGGGCGCGCTGGCGTTCGGCATCGGCACCTCCGAGGTCGAGCACGTGATGGCGACGCAGAGCCTGCAGCAGGCGCCGCAGAAGAACATGCTGGTGCAGGTCAACGGCAGGCTCGGCATCGGCGTGACGGCGAAGGATCTGGTGCTGGCGATCATCGGCAAGATCGGCACCGCCGGCGGCACGGGGTCGGTCATCGAGTTCGCCGGCTCGGCCGTGCGCGCGCTGTCGATGGAAGGCCGCATGACGCTCTGCAACCTGACCATCGAGGGCGGCGCGAAGGCCGGGCTGATCGCGCCGGACGAGACCACTTTCGACTA
>JANXRT010000011.1 GCA_025356735.1 Acetobacteraceae bacterium
AGCAGCACGCGGCTGCCGGCCCGCGCTGGCCATGCCGCGGCGGTTCCCGGACGGCCACGCAGCACCGCGCGGGTACGCACGAAGGCGTTGATCGTCGCATGCAGCGCCAGAAACCGGTCCAGCACCGAGGCCAGCAGGAACAGCCCGCCGGCCTGCCAGGCGCGCGGCTCGAACTCCAACGTGACATCCAGGCCGCGGCAGAACGCACCGGCGTGCCGGCCGCCGCCATGCTGGCCGCCATTCGAGCTCACCCGCGCCGTTCCGGGCCGCGCCGCAACCGCGATCAGCGCCTCGATCGCCGCCTGGCTTTCGGCCGAACCGCGCAGGTCATACAGCCGCAGCACCTCCTTCAGCACCACGGCGCCGCCATCTCCGACCACCGACAGATGGCCAAGCGACAGATGCGAGATCAGCCGCCAGGCGCCACGCTCGCGCAGATCGGCGCGCAGCGTGGCGGTCGGCGCGGTCAGGCAACGCATCCGCGCCACCGCGGCGGAGCCTTCGATCAGGCGCAGCTGCGGCCGGTCGCCGCCGAAGGGCAGGTCGATCGGCAGGTCGCGATTGAGGCACAGCGCATCGACCGACAGCACCGACTGGGTCGATTGCCGGGGGTCGAAGGCCGGATCGTGCAGCGCCAGGAAAAGCTCGGTGCCAGGATGCGGCGGCGTCGCCTGGCGCCGGGTCAGATGGTAATAGCCGCCGGCGCGGCCGGTCTCCGGATCGCCATGGGTCAGCCGATGGAACGGCCGCCACGGCCGGAACGACCCATCCGGCAGCGTCTCGCGCACACGCTCGATCCGCCAGATTTCTGTTGCGGTTTCGCGTCGCACGTCACCGACCACGCGGTATTCGGTCTCCGTATGGGTAAGGGCGATCGGCTCGCAGCGTTGCGGGAAAAGATTGATGATCGGCGTGCAGCCGAGCACCAGCGTGTCGGGCCCGACCGAACGCTCCAGCTCCGGCTGAGTCTGGTCGAGATAGACGAATATGTCCATCCGCTCACCGCCCGAGACCAGGGTCTTGGCATCCAGCCCGCCGACATCGACAAACAGGAATTTCTCCGGAAAGGCGAAATATTCCGATAGCAGCCTAAATCCTGAAAAGCTCCGTGCAGGCCACGGGATTAATGCCTGCTCCGGATCGTAGCCGACCGGCGCCACGACATCGGCGGGTAGAATAACAGGGTTGGAGTCGCCCGGACCATCGGCCAGGGCCACCGAAAGCACGTGGGCGCCGAGCAGTTCCAGCAGCGCCAGCGCAACGCCCGGACCGCCGCGAAGATGGAAGCGCAGGCTGTCGACGCCAAGCTGCGCGAAGGTCATTCCGGGACTGGCGCATTTCAGCGCGATGCGCAGCACGGCGGTGGCACCGGCGGCGCGCGGATTGGCCGGCGCCTGCAACGGCAGCCCGGACAGCCGCACGCTCTCGACCTCCACCGGCCACAGGGTGATCGGGTAGGCCGTCGTGAACCGGCAGGCCTCGCGGGCAACCGGCTCGGTTTCCAGCAGCATCCCCTTATCCAGCCGGCCGGGACCAGGCAGGTCAGGCTGGCACACCATCTGGACGATGGCGCAGGACGGAAAGGGGGCCAGGTAATGCGGATACAGCACTTCCATCAGCGCGTCGGTGAGTTCCGGGAACTCGTCGTCCAGCCTGTGGTGGACACGCGCCGCGAGGAACGCGGTGCCCTCCAACAGCCGCTCGACATGCGGGTCGTCGACCGCGTCAGCCGACAGCCGCAGCCGCCCGGCGACCTTGGGGTTGGCCTCGGCGAACTCGGCCGCGAGCCGGCGCAGCGCCTCCTGCTCGCGGCGGTAGTAGGGCAGCAGGTGATCAGACATCAAGCGACCTTACCACCACGTCGGCGGTGTTGGTGTCCACTATGGTGTCGTACGAAACCGGTTCGGGTGCCGGGTTGGCGTGTAGCAGCGCCTCGATGCGCAGCCGCAGCGTCGGATCGAGGTCGTTCTGGCTGCTGAGCAGGGTTGCCTTGACCTGCATGAAGCGCGGTTCGAACCGGCGGATGGTCGCCTCGATCTCGGCGCACAGTGCGCCGCGCCGATTGGCATCGTTGAACGCGCCCGAGGAGAAGTCCGGAATGCCGTAGCCGAGCGGCGAGGTTTCGAGGGCGCCGTAGCCGGCCGGTAGCGACGCCCACGGACGGCGCGCGTTGAGCAGCGATTCGAGATCGCGGCGGACCGCGGCGCGCAGCTGGGACAGCGCCTCCGCGGCCGAGACCGCCGGGTCCACCGCCTGGTCGGGGTTGTCGTCGATCAGCCGGTCGAGCAGCGGCATCTGCACCCGCGCCGCGGCTTCCCGACCCTCGCGCTCCTGACGGCCGCTCATTCCCCTAGCTTCCGGCGCCGAACGACAGCTCCTCCAGCTCCATCACGCTCGGCGCCTCCTCGCCAAGCAGGAACACCCGCAGCCCGGCCCCGGTCACCGGGCCATCCGGCTGCGACCGCCAGTCGCTCGCCAGCCCGAGCCTGAGCGCCTCTGTATCGGCTCCCTGGCCGTAGATCGTCGGCAGGTAGACATCGCCCTCGGGCCCGTCGGCCACCGACATCGAGGCATGACGCCAGAACAGGTCGCGCGCCCGCTTTGGCGGATGAACCAGAAGATGGGTGATGCGGTAGGTCGGCACCCAGAAATACTTGCCGGTGACGGTGAGCACCTCGATCGAGGCGGCGAGTAGGTCGTCGGCGTCGCGGAAGTCGTCGAATTGGATCGGATCGGATGCGCCGGCCGCCCGGGATCGGCCGGGCACCCGGGCCCGTGCCGCTTCGGAGGCGGCGGCGAGCCGCGCGGCCTCCGGAATATCGTTGCCGCGCAGGGCGACGAGGGCTGCCAACGCGTGGCGCTGCGCCTCGTTCGGCTCGCCCAGGAATTCCGGCAGCCGGCCGTCGGTGTAGAGCTGCCGGCGGGCGATCTCCCCGCGCAGCAGCTGGCGAAACTCCGACACCACGATGCCGGTGCTGGGGTCGATGTCGGCGCAGGCATCCAGGATCACGTCGATGCGTTCGAGCGAGCCCGCGAACAGCAGCAGCTCGGCCAGGAACATCCGCGCGCCGACATCGGTCGGTGTCCGGCGCACCGCCGCCTGCGCCGCC
>JANXRT010000025.1 GCA_025356735.1 Acetobacteraceae bacterium
CCACGCTCTCGATTCTCGCAGGCTTTGCCTACAACCGGCGGGTTATGATTCAGGGCTACCACGGCACTGGCAAATCAACCCACATCGAACAGGTCGCGGCGCGGCTCAACTGGCCGTGCATCCGCATCAACCTCGACAGCCACATCAGCCGCATCGACCTGATCGGCAAGGACGCCATCGTGCTCAAGGATGGCAAGCAGATCACCGAGTTCCGCGAGGGCATCCTGCCGTGGGCGCTGCAGCATGCCTGTGCCCTGGTGTTCGACGAGTACGACGCCGGTCGGCCGGACGTGATGTTCGTGATCCAGCGCGTGCTCGAGGTCGAAGGCAAGCTGACCCTGCTCGACCAGAACCGCGTCATCCGCCCGCACCCGTCGTTCCGGCTGTTCTCCACGGCCAACACGGTCGGCCTGGGCGACACGACCGGGCTGTATCACGGCACCCAGCAGATCAACCAGGGCCAGATGGACCGGTGGAACATTGTTGCGACGTTGAACTACCTGGAGCACGGCGCTGAATCGGCCATCGTGATGGCGAAAATGAACATCGACCCCGCGGATGTCGAGATAAAGAAGCGCGTGCAGAGCATGGTGGCGCTGGCCGACCTGACTCGCGCCGGCTTCATCAACGGCGACATCTCGACCGTCATGTCGCCACGCACCGTCATCACCTGGGCCGAGAATGCCCGCATCTTCGGCGATGTCGGGTTCGCGTTTCGCGTCACCTTCCTCAACAAGTGCGACGAGGCCGAGCGCAGCACGGTGGCGGAATACTACCAACGCTGCTTCAACGAGGACATCCCGACCGGCGCCTTCATGCGGAAGTAAGTCGATGAGCGGTTCCACAACGGGCAAAGCCGAAAACTCGCGCACCGAGGAATTCAAGCGCGCCACCGCCGGCGTGCTGCGCGCCATCGCCGAGGTCGCCGACGTGCAGGTCGCGTTCCAGCCCGGACCCTCCGGCGTTTCCGGCAAGCGCGCTCGCCTGCCGCTGCCGACACGCGCCTTGCCCGCCGCCGAAATGGCCAAGCTGCGCGGCTCGGCCGATGCGCTGGCGCTGCGCCTGCGCCACCACGACGACGCCGTCCATGCCGCCCGGTCGCCCGGCAAGCGCGAGGCCAAGGACGCCTACGACGCCATCGAGCAGGCCCGCGTCGAGACCATCGGCGCCCGCCACATGACCGGGGTCGCGGCCAACCTGCACGCCAAGCTGGCCGACGAGTGCGAGGCCGAGGGCTACGACCGCATGACCCGCAAGGATCAGATGCCGGTCTCCGCCGCCCTGGCCCTGCTGGCCCGCGAGCGCATGTCCGGCGTCGCCTCGCCCCCCGCCGCCACCCGCATGCTCGACATGTGGCGCGACGGGCTTTCGCAGGAGGCGCTGTCCGCGCTGGGCGAACTCAACGACACCCAGGACGACCAGCGCCGCTTCACCCGCGCCGCCCGCAAGCTGCTCGCCGCCCTCAGCCTGGCCGAAGCCGAGGCCGACGCCGAACCCGACGACAACAACGAGGACGGCGACGACGGCTCCGAGCAGTCTGGCCAGCAGGACAACAGCCAGGACGGCGAGGGCCAATCCGAGAGCGACGCCGAATCCATGCTCGGCGCCCAGCCCGAGGAGATGGAGGGCGAGGCCGCCGACGACGACGGCGCCGAGGATGCCGAGGAGGACGCCGCCGCGGCCGAGGGCGACGACCGCCCCGGCGGCCCGCAGCAGCGCCGCGACCGCAACCCCGCCGACAGCGAAGCCGGCTACCGCGCCTATACCCGCCAGTTCGACGAAGAGGTCCACGCCGAAGACCTCTGCGACGCCGACGAGCTTACCCGGCTGCGTCAGCAACTGGACCAGCAGCTGCAGCATCTGCAGGGCGTTATCTCCAAGCTGGCAAACCGGCTGCAGCGCAAGCTTATGGCCCAGCAGACCCGCGCCTGGGAGTTCGATTTGGAGGAAGGAATCCTCGATGCCGGCCGCCTGTCGCGCATCGTCATCAACCCGATGCTGGCACTGTCCTACAAGCGCGAACTCGACACCGATTTCCGCGATACCGTGGTCACGCTGCTGATCGACAACTCGGGCTCCATGCGCGGCCGGCCGATCACCGTGGCGGCGATGTGCGGCGACATCCTGGCCCGCACGCTGGAACGCTGCGCCGTGAAGGTCGAGGTGCTCGGCTTTACCACCCGCGCCTGGAAAGGCGGCCAGTCGCGAGAGAAATGGGTGCAGGATGGCAAGGCTCGCAATCCCGGCCGTCTAAACGACCTGCGGCACATCGTCTATAAATCCGCCGATGCGCCCTGGCGGCGGTCACGCAAGAATCTCGGCCTGATGCTGCGCGAGGGGCTGCTGAAGGAAAACATCGACGGCGAGGCTTTGCTATGGGCCTACCGCCGGCTGCTGAACCGCCCGGAACACCGCCGCATCCTGATGGTCATCAGCGAC
>JANXRT010000103.1 GCA_025356735.1 Acetobacteraceae bacterium
GCCGCACGCCAGCAGCAGCGCCGGTCCGTCGGGATCGAGCACCCGGCTGGCAAGGTCGGCGAGGTCGCGCGCGTCGCCGCCGGCGCTGCGCCGGTCGGTGAAGCCGGCCTCCCCGGCGCGGGCGGTGGTCGCGTCGCCGACCGCGAGCAGCGGCAGCGCATGATGCGATCGCGGCAGCGTGTCGGCGGCGTTGCCGCTGGTCACCAGCAGCGCCTGCACCGAGCCGGAAGGCGGCAGGTTGACCGGAAGTTTTCGAATCTGCAGGCAGGGCGCCAGGATCGGCTCGAAGCCCAACTCCATCAACCGGCTGGCGGTGTCGCTGGCACCGGGTTCGGGCCGGGTGACGAGCACCGGCCGGTGGGCCTGCGTTATCGGAACGCTCATGGCGCGAACACGTCGCGTGGGCTGTCGCCGCGCAGGCTGGCGCCGAGTTCCCGGCCGATCGCCGCAGCGTCGGAGGCCTGGCCCGACAGCGAGCGCCTGAGCAGGAAGGAACCGTCCGCGCGCGCCACCAGCCCGATGAGGTGCAGCTCACCGCCCGGCAGCAGACGGGCGCAGCCGCCAATCGGGGTGCGGCACGATCCGTCGAGTTCCAGAAGCAGTGCGCGCTCAGCGGTCGCCACAGCGCGCGCTTCCAGGTCCTCGATCGTGGAAAGCAGGTTGCGGAGTTCGTCATCGTCCTGGCGCACAGTGATGCCGACAATGCCCTGGCCGGCCGACGGCACCATGGCCTCCGGCTCCAGCACGACGCTGGCCCGGTCGGCGAGGCCGAGCCGGCGCAGCCCGGCCAGCGCCAGCAGCGAGGCGCCGTATTCGCCATTCTCGACCTTCGCCAGCCGCGTCTGGACGTTGCCGCGGATGCTGCGGCAGATCAGGTCCGGCCGCGCGTGCAGCAACTGCGCCTGGCGCCGGACCGAGGCGGTGCCGATCACGGCTCCTATTGGCAGCACGCCGTACGGGTCGCACGGGTCCGGTGGGTGGCAGCCGGGCCCGAGGATCAGGGCGTCGCGCGCATCCTCGCGCTTCAGCGCGCAGGCGAGCACGATGCCAGCCGGCAGCTCGGTCTCCAGGTCCTTAAGGCTGTGCACGGCGAAATCGATGCGCCGGTCGGCCAGCGCCTCGTGGATTTCCTTGGCGAACAGCCCCTTGCCGCCGATGTCGGCCAGTGGCCGGTCGGTGACGCGGTCGCCGGTGGTGTGGATCGCGTGCTCCTCAAACGCCAGAAGCTGGCCGGTGTTTGGGTCCGCGGAGCTGGGCGACCGCAGCACCGGGCAGAAGCGGCGCAGCAGGTCGAGG
The DNA here is from genome assembly GCA_025356735.1 of Acetobacteraceae bacterium. GTDB lineage: Bacteria > Pseudomonadota > Alphaproteobacteria > Acetobacterales > Acetobacteraceae > PALSA-911. Next base: position 1,297 of record JANXRT010000103.1, read on the forward strand.
AAAATGCGGGTTTGCGCCAGCGCCAGCGGCGACGCCCTTGTGCCGACCCGCAGTGGCAGCGCGCGGGCGTGGGGCCTGGTGGCAGGCGATGGCACAGGTCCGGAAAACGGGGGCTGGGCGGCGGTCATGGACGTGTCCTATTACCGGCACGCGGCAAAGGAAAGACGGGACCATGCCAACCGGCCGCCTATCCGGGCCTATCCTCGGAATCGAGAGCTCCTGCGACGAGACCGCCTGCGCGGTGCTGGACGCCGACGGCCGCATCCTGGCCGAGGCCGTGCTGAGCCAGGAGGCCGAGCACGCGCCCTATGGCGGCGTGGTGCCAGAGATCGCGGCACGCGCTCACCTCGCCCATCTGCCGGACCTCGTCCGCCGCGTCATGGGGCAGGCCGGTGTTGGCTATGCCGAACTCGGCGGCGTCGCGGCGAGCGCCGGTCCGGGACTGATCGGCGGGCTGATCGTCGGCACCGGGGTGGCGAAGGGCATCGCCCTGGCGCATGGCACGCCCTTTGTCGCGGTCAACCATCTGGAGGCGCACGCGCTCACCGTCCGGTTGCCGGGCCTGGTCGAGGATGGGGTGGCGTTTCCCTATCTTCTTCTGCTGGTCTCGGGCGGACATTGCCAGTGCGTCGCGGTCGACGGCGTCGGGCGGTATCGAAAGCTGGGCGGCACGGTGGACGATGCCGCCGGCGAGGCGTTCGACAAAGTCGGAAAACTGCTCGGGCTGGGGTGGCCGGGCGGCCCGGCGCTGGAACGGCTGGCGAGCGGCGGCGATGGCGCGAGATACGCGTTCCCGCGCCCGATGAAGGGGCGCGACAACTGCGATTTCTCATTCTCCGGCCTGAAGACCGCGGTCGCGATGGAGGTTTCGCGCCAGCCGCCCGGTCCGCTGCCGCATCAGGTCGCGGCCGACATCGCCGCCAGCTTCCAACGTGCCGTGGCCGAGGTGCTGGCTGAGCGCACCGGGCGCGCGATCGCGATGATGGGTGGCGCCTCGGACCTGCTGGTGGTCGCCGGCGGTGTCGCTGCCAACGCCACGATCCGCGCCGCGCTGGAGATCGAGGCCGCGCGGCACGGTTACCGGATGGTGGCGCCGCCGATCCGGCTGTGCACCGACAACGCGGTAATGGTGGCGTGGGCGGCTCTGGAACGGCTGCGGCTCGGCTGGAGCGACGGGCTCGACTTCGCGCCGCGGCCGCGTTGGCCGCTGGATGCACCCGACATGATCGGTGAACGGTTGGTCACCGGATGAACTATCGCCACGCCTTCCACGCCGGCAACTTTTCCGACGTGATGAAGCACGCGCTTTGCGTGGCGATGATGCGGATGCTGACGCGCAAGCCAACGCCGCTGTTCGTGCTCGACACCCACGCCGGCTGCGGGCGCTACGATCTCGGCGCTGGCCCGGCGGAGCGCACGGGGGAATGGCGCGCCGGCATCGGCCGGCTGCGGGACGATCCGCCCGACGCGCTCGCCGACTATCTTTCCGTTGTTCACGGGGAAGGCCTCTATCCGGGATCGCCGGCATTGCTGCGCGCCATGCTGCGGCCCGACGACCGCCTGGCGTGCTGCGAGCTGCACCCCGACGACTTCCTCGCCCTCAAGCGGGAATTCGGCCGCGACCGGCAGGTTTCACTCCATCTGCGTGACGGCTGGGAAGCCTTACGGGCGCTGCTGCCGCCGGCGCAAAAACGTGGCCTCGTGCTGATCGATCCTCCCTACGAGGCGCCCGATGAATTCTTTCGCCTGGCGGATGGGCTGGGCGCCGGCGTGTCGCGGTTTCGAACCGGCGTGTTTGTCGCCTGGTATCCGATCAAGCATCGCGCCCCAGTGCGGGAATTCCATGCCGCAATGGCGTCGAGCGGCATCGCCGACATCCTGGCCGTCGAGCTGTATCTTCGCAAGCCGCTGGATGCGGCCCGCCTCAACGGCTGCGGCCTGCTGGTCGTCAACCCGCCCTTCGGCTTTGAGGCCGCGGCGCCGGCCCTGCTCGGCGCTTTGATCGACCGCCTCGGTAACAACGAGCCAGGCCAGGGTTGTCGGATCGATCGGCTGGCCGATGAGTGAGATCGCGGTGATCGGGGCGGGGGCCTGGGGCATCGCGCTGGCCATCCAGGCCGCGCGTGCTGGCCGTAGCGTCACCTTGTGGGCGCACGATCCGGTCCGTGCGGAGGCGTTGTCGCGCACCCGTCAAAGCGCGCGCCTGCCCGGCATCGTGCTGCCCGACGCCATCGAGGTCACCCATGCGATGCCGCAGGCTTTCGAGGCCGTGCTGCTTGCCGTGCCGGTGCAGCATCTTCGGCGGGTCGCAAGCGGGCTGTCAGGCCGGGCGCCGGTCGTGGTCTGTGCCAAGGGGGTGGAGGCCGGCACGCATCTTCTGCCGCTGGAGATCCTTTCCGATGTTTTAGCGGCTCGGTCTGGCGCCGTTCTGACCGGGCCGAACTTCGCGGGCGAAGTTGCGACCGGCTTGCCGGCGGCGGCAGTGATCGCCTCGGCGGATGGAGGCTTGCGGGAGCATCTCGCCGGCTTGCTGGCGACGCCGCAATTCCGGCTTTACGGCAACGACGATCCGGTCGGCGCGCAGCTTGGCGGCGCGGCCAAGAATGTCATCGCCATCGCCGCCGGCGCCGTGATCGGGGCCGGGCTGGGGGAGAACGCCCGCGCTGCGCTGATCACCCGGGGCATTTCTGAAATTTCCCGGCTGATCGTGGCGCTGGGCGGCCGGGCGGAAACCGCCATGGGCCTGTCCGGCCTCGGCGATCTGCTGCTGACCTGCACCGGCGCGTCCAGCCGCAATTTTTCCCTTGGAGTAGCGCTGGGGCGCGGCGAGGTGTTAGCCGACATCCTGGCCGGCCGCTCCGCCGTCACCGAGGGCGTTGCCACGGCGCCGGCCCTTCTGGCCCGCGCCGGAAAGGTGGAAATGCCGATCTGTGCCACGGTGGCGGCAGTCGTCGAAGGACGGATGAGGCTGAACGAAGCGATAGCGGCGCTGCTATCCCGCCCACGCCGCGAGGAAGCTTCCTAACAAACAGGGCTGCAAGGGACTAGTCCCTTGACGGGTCTGGGCAGAGCCCAGCCTTGCTTTCTTCGCCTTTTGAATAGTACCACCCCGCCATGCTAAAAGGTATCCTGACAGTCGGCGTCTGGACCATGGCCAGCCGCGTGCTGGGCTTCGCGCGCGACATGATGATTGCCGCGTTCCTGGGCGCCGGGCCGATCGCCGACGCCTTCTTCGTCGCACTCAAGCTTCCGAACCTGTTTCGCAGGCTGTTCGGCGAGGGTGCGTTCAACGCCGCCTTCGTGCCCTCGTTCGCCGGCATGCTGCACGCCGAGGGCCGACAGGCGGCCAACCGGTTCGCCGAGGAAACCACCGCGGTGATGGTGTTCTGGCTGCTTGGCCTGACCATCGCCGGCGAAATCTTTATGCCGCAGCTGATGGCGGTGCTGGCTCCGGGCTTTGCCGGCAGTCCCGAGAAATTCGCGCTCGCCGTCAGCCTGACCCGCATCACCTTCCCTTATCTGTTTCTCATCTGCCTGACCGCCTTGTTCTCGGGCGTGCTGAACGGGCTCAACCAGTTCGCCGCCGCCGCCGCCGCGCCGGTGCTGTTCAACGTCATCTCGATCGTCGCCATGGTGGTGTTGACGCCCTATTTGCCGAACGCCGGCTACTCGCTGGCCTGGGGCGTCACGGCGTCGGGCGTAGCACAGTTAGGCTTGCTGATTTGGGCGGTGCACCGCGCCGGCATGCGCATCCGCGTGCCACGGCCCAGGCTGACGCCCGAAATCAGGAAGCTGTTCCGCCGCATGGCGCCGGGCCTAGTCGGGGCCGGGGTCACGCAGGTCAACCTGGCGGTGGACGTGATCGTCGCCAGCCTGCTGCCGCCGGGCACGGTCGCGCTGCTGTATTACGCCGACCGCGTCCAGCAGCTGCCGCTCGGCGTCATCGGCACAGCGGTCGGCACCGCGCTGCTGCCGGTGCTGGCCCGCCAGATACGCGCCGGCGAGGACGAACTGGCGAAATCGACGCTCAACCGGGCGCTGGAATACGCCCTGTTCCTGACCCTCCCCGCGGCTTTCGCGCTGGCCGTCTCCGCCTACCCGATCGTCTCCGTGCTGTTCGTGCGCGGCGCCTTCGACCAGCAGGCGGCCACCCTGGCAGCACAGGCTCTGACCGCCTACGCGATCGGCCTGCCGGCCTTCGTCACCGTGCGCGTGCTGGCGCCGGCGTTCTTCGCGCGGGGCGACACGGCGGCCCCGGTCCGGATCGGCATCGCCTGTGTGGCGCTCAACCTGGCTCTCAACCTCGCCTTCATGGTGCCGCTGCGCCACATCGGACCCGCACTCGCAACCAGCATCGCCGCCATCGTCAACACGGTCTGGCTAGGCATAGCGCTCCACCGTCAGGGTCACCTGCAACTCGATGCCGGGCTGCTGCGGCGATCCTCGCGCATGGTCCTGGCCGCCTTCACCATGGCGGCAACCCTGGCGATCGCGCAAGGCCCGCTATTCGCCGCCGCTGCCGGGCATCATGGCCTGCGCTACCTGGCCCTCGCGGCCCTGGTCGCCGCCGGCGCCGCCGCCTACATCGCGACCGGGCAATTCCTCGGCGCCTTCGACCTCCGCCAGGTTCGCGCCGTGTTCCTCCGCCGTAGGCAAGAAAGCTTGGGCTCCGCCCAAACCCGCAAAGGGGCCGTCGCCCCTTTGAACCCCCACACTTAAGAGATGCGCTCCCGGGCGCTTCCCGGGCGGGGTTTGGGGCAGAGCCCATGCTTTTCTTGCCTGCGGCGCACTTGACCGCGGCGGGCTTAGCGGCGAACAACCGCCCCATGCAGCGCATCTTCTCCGGCATTCAGCCTTCCGGCATTCCGACGCTTGGCAACTATCTGGGCGCCATCCGCAACTGGGTGGCGTTGCAGGACGATCACGATTGCATCTGGTGCGTGGTCGATCTGCACGCGATCACCCAGTTCCAGGAGCCGGCTTTGTTGGCGACCGCAACGCGCGAGATGGCGGCGACGTTGATCGCCTGCGGCATCGATCCGGTGCGCCACGTGCTGTTCCTGCAGTCGCGGGTGCGCGCCCACACCCAGCTGGCCTGGATTTTCAACTGCGTGGCGCGGCTTGGCTGGCTCAACCGCATGACCCAGTTCAAGGACAAGGCCGGCGAAAATACCGAGAACGTGTCGGCCGGGCTGTACGTCTATCCCAACCTGATGGCGGCCGACATCCACGCCTACCACGCGACGAGGGTGCCGGTCGGCGACGACCAGAAGCAGCATCTGGAACTCGCCAACGACATCGCGCAGAAGTTCAACCACGATTTCGGGGTGGAGTTCTTTCCGCGGATCGAGCCGCTGATCCTGGGCCCGGCGGCGCGGGTGATGAGCCTGCGCGACGGTAGCCGGAAGATGTCCAAGTCCGACGCTTCGGACCAGAGCCGGATCAACCTTAACGACGATGCCGACACGATCAGCCTGAAGATCCGGCGCGCCAAGACCGACCCGCAGCCGCTGCCGTCGGAGGCCGAGGGGCTGGTTGGCCGGCCGGAAGCGCGCAACCTGGTCGGTATCTATGCGGCGCTGTCGGACACCGACCATGCCGGCGTGCTGCGCCAGTTCGGCGGCCAAGGGTTCGGCGCCTTCAAGCAGGCGCTGGCCGACCTGGTGGTTGCGAAGCTAGCGCCGATCGCCGCGGAAACCACGCGGCTGCTGGCCGATCCCGCCTCGCTCGACGCGATCCTACACCGCGGGACCGAGCGTGCGGCGGCGATCGCCGACCCGATCGTGGCGGAAGCGGAGCGGCTAGTTGGATTTCTGAGTCCGTAGGCACGCCGGGAGTCTGTCCCGAACCAAGCTGCGGCAGCGGCGCTGGATCTAGCTGTGGCAGGGGCCAGGGACAGAGTCCCTGGACCCATGTTTCGGATCAGTTGGTCTTGGTGGCCGCGGCCGGCTTGGCGGTCTTGGCGGAGGATGCGCCCGCGGCATGGAAGCCGTTGGTCATCGCATCCTTCTGGCACATGTAGCTGCCGTGCTTGGTCTTGCCGTAATACTTGGCGCCGGCGAGGTGATAGGCCTTGGAGGAGGCATTGCCCCAGACCACGGTGTCAGTCGGGCAATGGGCCTTCGCCGCCGCCTCGTTGTCGTACTGGCCGGCCATCACCGGGGCGACGGCGCGCTTGGCGGCGCCGGTCGCCGAGTTCCG
>JANXRT010000137.1 GCA_025356735.1 Acetobacteraceae bacterium
GGCGGCGATAGGCCTCGACGACGATGCCGATCGCGCTGCGTGGCTGCTTGGGCGTTGCAAGGTCGAGGCGGATCAGATCATGGCCGGGATCGAGCACCTTGGTCGCCGGATTGAGGCAGTAGCCGTTCTCGGTAACGGTGAGGCTGACGATGCGCACGCCCTGCCGGTCGATTGCCGCCAGCAGCGCCTGGGAATCCTCGCCGGCGAAAATGATTTCCGTCAGCGATCCGACCACGGTCACAGTTTCGGCGTCGAAGCTCCGCTCGACAAGGGTAAAAAGCCAGTCCTGCGGTGCCAGGCTGTCGCGCATCCGGCGGTCGCCCGGCATCAGCCCGGCGCCGACGATGCCCCAGGACAGCGCCTCGTCGTCGCCCTGCATCAGGTCGTGGGTGTATCGGGCCATGTGGGCGCGGTGGAAGCCGCCGAGGCCGAGATGGACGATGCCGGGAGTGACGTGGGCCAGGTCGTAGACCGGCCGGTGAACGGTTGCCGGCAATGAAGCAAGGGTATTCCGGCTCAGCGCATGGCTCACCATGAATCTCCCTTCTCGCCGCCGCCTGTCCGGGGCGATGCGTTCCTGCACCGCACCGGGCCGCATTGCAACGTTTGCGCACGACGAGGGTTCTGCACTCCGTGATGACCTTTCCCTCCCCCGCGGCGCCTCATGTCACCATTGTGCTGCCGGTCTATAACAGCGCCGCCACGCTGATGCGGGCCATCCGCTCGGTGCTGGACCAGACTTTTCCGGGATTCGAGCTGCTGGTCGTCGACGACGGATCGACCGACAACAGCCTGGCCGTCGCGCGCGACCTCGCCGCCGCCAACCCGCGCATCACGGTTGTCGCCATGCCTCAAAACGGCGGCAAGGCGCGGGCGATGAACCATGCCGCGACCCTCGCGCGCGGCACCTGGATCGCCGTGCTCGATGCCGACGACCGCTATCTGCCGACCCGGCTCGCGACCCTGGTCGCAGCCGGCGACAGGCACGGCGTCGAGCTGGTGGCCGACAACCAGCTGCATTCGGACGACGCCACCGGCCAAGTGTTCCGCCAGGCCTTCGCGGCGACGGGGCCGGGCCGGGAGGTCGGGATCGCCGACTTCATCGCCCATTCCGACCCGGGCGCCACATTCGATTTCGGCATCCTCAAGCCGATGGTGCGCACGGATTTCCTGCGCCGCACCGGCCTCGCCTACCATCCCGGCGCCAAGCTCGCCGAGGATTTCTACTTCCTGATGGAGTTCTTCGCCGCCGGCGGGCGCGGCTGGCTGGTGCACGAGCCGCTCTACGAATGGACCCTGCCGTTCAGCCCGACCGCCCGCCGCTGGACCGGCACCGGCAGCGGCGCCTGGCGCTACGACTACCGCAACGCGCTGGAAACCAACCGGCATTTCCAGGACAGGCTGAAGAACACCGGCCGGCCGGAGCTGACCGCGCTGCTGCGCCGGCGGGAGCGGGAGTATCGCACCATGGTGCACTACCTCGACGCCCAGCGCGTGCTGGCCGACACCGGCAGCCGCCGCCGCGCGCTGGCGATCATCGCCGCCCACCCCGGCACCTGGACCCTGCTCGCCCGCCGCGTGGCCGGCCGCCTGGCCCGCCTCGCGGCCCGGTCGCCGGCGACGATACCGGGTTCCCATGCCTGAGGGCGGTGCGAGAACCATCATCGTCACCGCCGGCGACAGCAAGGTGATGCCAACCCTGCAGGGCCTGATCCGCTCCCTCGAAGCTTTTCCCGAGCGCCACGGCGTGGAAATCGGCTGCCTGGATGTCGGCCAGACCGACGCCGACCGCGCCTGGCTAAGCGATCGCGGCGTCACCCTAGCCGTGCCGACCAGCCATCTCGGCGTGCCCGACAGCCGCCTCAAGCCCTATGAGCGGGCCTTCGTCGCGCGGCCGTTCCTGCGTGACTACTTCCCCGGACGCGACATCTACATCTGGATCGACTCCGATGTCTGGTTGCAGGGCTGGTGGGTGATCGACGCCTACCGGCAAGGCGCGCTCGATACCGGAATGGCGATTGCCCATGAACGCGAGCGCGCCTACGTGTTCCAGGGCTGGCTGCTGGCCTGGTTCGCCAAGCACATGGTGCTGGGCTACGGGCCGGTCGACGCGGCCTGGCTGCTGTCCCGCCCGCATCTGAACTCCGGGCTGTTCGCGATGCGCGCCGACAGCCCGCATTGGGACCTTTGGGTGCATCACTACCAGGCCGCCTGGAACCGCACCGGAACGTTCAACCCGCACGACCAGTTCTCGATCAACCGGCTGGTCCATGGCGGTGCGCTGTCGCGGCCCACCGTGCAAACCACCATCCTGGGGCCGCGCTACAACTGGATCTGCGATCGTGGGCCGCCGATGTGGAACGACGCGGAAAACGCCTTGTGCGAGCCTTATCCGCCGTATCGTGCCATCGGAGCGGTTCATCTGGCGGGGCCGGGCAAGACCACGGCCTATACCATCCGTCGCACCGGGGGTGGCAGCTTTGAGGCGAAATTGTTGTATGGGGTCGCTGCGCCAGAAGAAGCAAGCTTGGGGCTCTGCCCCATACCCCGCCGGGGTAGCGCCCCGGTGCGCCTTACTTAGGTAGGCAGGTTCAGGCGGCGGCGGACGGTCAGCTCGAAGCTCGGCAGGGCCTGGCGCATCCACTGGCCCAGGCCGGTGGCGCCGCCCTCGCAGCGAATGCGCCAGTTCTCCACCATGCTCTGCATGACCAGCTCGGGATAGACATCGTCGAACAGGCGGAGGCTGCCGTCCTTGCGGAATTGCACCTCAAGGAACGATCCGGCGGGAGGGCAGAACCGCTTCCAGACGCCGAGCTTCACCACCCGGTCGTTCCAGAGATGCGTCGTGAAGGCCGACCGGCATAACTCCATGCACTCGTCGCGGTATTCCGGCAGGAACATCTTCCACGACTGATCGTAATGCACCGGGAAGAAGAATCTGGGGTCATAGGCATGCTTCAGGATGGTCTGGCGGTCGAACACCGCGGTCAGCAGCCGCGGGCCGGTGGCGCCCCAGACCAGCTCCCGGTCGCGCAATGCCTCGGTGCGGGCGATCAGCGTGTCGAGCTTGGGATGCCGTCCGTCCAGCCGCATGATCGCGCCGCACACCGTCGCCGCATCCTCCTTGGCGATCAACTCGTCGTAGCGGGGCAACTCCAACGGACGCAGCAGCAGCATGTCGGTATCGACCCAAATATGGTCGGTCCGCCTGAACAGCTCGTAGCGGAACAGATCGGAAAAATGGCTGAGATTGGGCCGGCCCTTGATCAGGAAACGCCGCGCGTTTGGCTCATCGGTGATCTCGCGCGCGTCACGCAACTCCACGCCGGCGGGCAGGTTGTCCATCGTGTCGTAGCTGAACACGGTGTAGCCGTAGCCGCGCGCCAGGAACGAGGTGATGCAGGCGGCCTCAAACGGCGAAATCGTCCGGCCGGCCCAGAAGGTCGCGAAGGAAGGTGTCGTCACGCTCATGTCCGGCTCTCAACCCGCAATCCGCCCGGCCCGTGATGGCAACCGGTACAAGCATAACGGGCTGCCAACCGATCGGCTGCCGGTCACGGTGATGTTTTCGGCTTTTTATTGCGCAGTGCGCAATAAGCTCCGATATCGCAAAGGAGATCCAGGGAAAACGTGCAACGAAAACCATTTGAGCAAGGACGAAGTTTGATGATGGCTCGGCAGGCGGTTTCCATGGCGTCGAGCTACGCCGTGATCTTTCGGACGCATTTCTGGGACGATTTCGCCCAGCGCCAGTTCGATCGCCTTCTGGCGCGCGTCAGTGCCGGCGATGTCTATGTCCTGGTGGACGAGACCAACGGCCGCGTCGAGGGCATCCAGCACGACCGGGTAGTCCGCGTGACGGAGCAGGACATGCTGGACATGGGTCTGCCGCGGGCGGGTACCGGCAACCTGCTGTGGTTCAACGGAGACTATCCGCTCTATCGCTTCCTGCAGCTTCATGGCTCCTATGACTATTACCTGCAGCTTGAATACGACGTCGTCCTGAACACGGACATCGATCTGCTGGTCGGCCGCGCGGCCGTTGACGGCGTGGATTTCATCGGCCTGACCAAGGGCGAGCCGGTGCGGGAATGGGCCTGGCTGGCGACCTGCCAGGGCATCTACGATCCCGAGGAAATCCAGTACAAGCTGATCTGCCTGTCGCTGTTCTCGCACCGGGCACTGGCGGCACTCTCGGCGCGCCGGCTGGCAATGGCCGAGCAGCTGCGCCATTCGGTGATCGAGACCTGGCCTTTCTGCGAGGGCTTCATCGCCACCGAGATGGGGCGCGGCGACTTCGTCAGCGTCGAGCTGTCGCGCTATGTCGACACCGACGCCTATGACAGCTGGCCGCCTTTCGTCGAGAGCGACCTGCCGATGATGGCGGATCGCCCTGTCATCCATCCCGTGCTTGACCCAGAGCGCTACGTCAGCAGCCTGTTGAAATACAAGGTCGGGCTGATCGGCTACATGGATGTGAACAGCCTGCTGCACCGCAAGCTGCGGCGCCTGCCGGCCGCCGCGTATATCTCGGCGCTGGTCAAATCGTTTGGCCGGAAAGCCGTTCGGAACCTGCGTTCCGCCTGAAGGAAGGATGGGGCTCCGCCCCAGGCTTAATGCGCCTCGGCGCCACCCGCGGCCGGCTTTGGCGCCGCCAGCAGCCACGTCGCCGGCACGGCCACGAAGAACGAAAGCGCCATCAGCAACAGCACGTCGTTATAGGTCAGGGTCAGCGCCTGGGCCTGCACCATCAGGCTGACCTTCTTGAGCGCCGCCAGGTGGGCGTCGCCGGCCTTGGCCGTGGTCATCGCGCGGGTCAGCTTGTCCATCATCAGCGTTGCCGCCGGGCGCACCCAGGTCACCTGCTCCTGCAGATGCAGCGTATGGTGCGCCAGCCGGGCGGTCGCCACCGTGTTGATCAGCGCGAGGCCGATGGCGCCACCCATGTTGCGCATCAGGTTGTAGAGCCCGGCGCCGTTCTTCAGCGCCGCGGGTGGAAGGGTGCCTAGCGCCAGCTGGTTGACCGGCAGCATCACCCACATCATCGAGGCGCCGCGCAGCGCCTGCGGCCAGAACAGCTCCCAGAACGAGCTGTCCAAGGTCAGGTGGCCGAGCCACCAGATGCCGGCGCCGAACCCGGACAAGCCAATCGCCAGCATCACCCGCAGGTCGAGGACCCGCGCCAGCCGGCCGACGATCGGAGCCGATATCAGCATGGTGGCGCCGGTGATGAACATCATCTCGCCGATCTGCAGGCTGTCGAGCTGGCGCACCCGGCCAAGGAACAGCGGCACCAGATAGACCGAGCCGTAGAGGCCGAGGCCAAGCACCAGCGAGAACACGCAGCCGAGGGTGAAATTCAGGTTTCTGAATGTTCGCAGCTCGACCAGCGGATCCGCGCGCGTCAGCATCCGCCAGAAGAAGCCGATCGCGCACAGCGTGCCGAACACGCCAAAGAAGGCGATCGTGTCATCGGCGAACCAGTCCCACCGGCTGCCTTCCTCCAGCACGTATTCGAGCGAGCCGAGGAACCCCGCCATCAGGAACAGGCCGAACGCGTCGAAGCTGCGGCGCAACGCGAGGTTGGGCTTGTCGATGTCGAGCGAGGTCCAGACGATGGCGGCGATGGTCAGGCCGACCGGCACGTTGATCAGGAACAGCCAATGCCAGGAGAACTGCTCGGTCAGCCAGCCGCCGAGGGTCGGGCCGATGGTCGGCGCCATGGTCGCGGTCAGCCCGATCACCACCGAGGCCTGGACCCGCTTCTGGCCGGAGAACAGAAGGAACGATGTGGCGAACACGGTGGGGATCATGGCGCCGCCGATGAAACCCTGGAGTGCCCGGAACACCACCATGCCGGACAGGCTGCTGACGCTGGCGCAGGCGGCGGAGAACATCGAGAAGCCGACCGCCGAAACGACGAACAGCACCCGGGTCGAGAGCAGCCGCGACAGCCAGCCCGACAGCGGGATCATCACGATCTCGGCGATCAGGTAGCTGGTCTGGACCCAGGCGACCTCGTCCGGGCTGGCCGACAGCCCGGACTGAATTTCCGAGATCGAGGCGCTGACGATCTGGATGTCGAGGATCGACATGAACATGCCGACGATCATCGCCATGAAGCCGAGCCGCTGGCGTGCGGTCAGCTGCCCGCCGGCAACGACGGGTGCCGGGCTCACGGCACGATGCGGTGCAAGGTGGCGGCGGCGGCACCGAAGAAGCCCAGACGTTGCGCGTCCGGGCCGCGCATGTCGGCCTCGGCGGTGACCGACAGCCCAGCCCGCAGCCAGCCAGCGCGGCCCGCTTCGGCCGGGTCGATGACGATCTTGACCGGCACCCGCTGCACCACCTTGGTGAAGTTGCCGGTGGCGTTCTCGGGCGGCAGCAGCGAGAACATCGCGCCGGTCGCCGGGGCGAGGCTATCGACATGGCCCTCGATGGCGGCGCTGCTGTCGATGTCGGGCGTCAGCACGACCTTCTGGCCGGGCTGCATGAGCCGCAACTGGGTTTCCTTGAAGTTGGCGAGGAC
>JANXRT010000076.1 GCA_025356735.1 Acetobacteraceae bacterium
GCGCGATCTCGCTCGGCGTCGGGTTCGTGCTGGTGATCGTCTTCATGGGCGTGTTCTACGGGCTGTTCGGATGGTTCGCGAATGTGGCCCTTGTGGTCAACCTGATGCTGATGCTGGCGATCCTGTCGCTGATCGAGGCGACCATGACCCTGCCGGGCATGGCCGGCATCCTGCTCACGCTCGGCATGGCGGTGGACGCCAACATCCTGGTCAATGAGCGCATCCGCGAGGAGGCGAAGCACGGCAGGCCACCACTGGCCGCGCTGGATATCGGCTTCTCGCGCGCCTACTCGACGATCTTCGACAGCAACGCGACGGCGTTCCTGGCCCATGTCATGCTGTTCGCCTTCGGCTCCGGCCCGGTGCGCGGTTTCGCCGTCACCATCACCGTCGGCATCGTGACGACGATGTTCACCGCCTGGATGCTGACCCGCCTGCTGGTGTCGCGCTGGTATGTCGCGGTTCGACCTCAATTCCTGCCGGTGTGATCCGCATGTTCTCTCGTCTGCCCTTTCTCCGTCCGCTGTTCCGGCTGGTGCCGGACAAAACCAGTTTCCACTTCATGAACGGCCGGTTCGCCGGGCTGATCGTCTCGGCGGTGCTGTCCTCGATCTCGATCGGGTTGTTCTTCTATCCTGGCCTCAACCTCGGCATCGATTTCTCCGGCGGCATCGTGATGGAATTGCGCACGCCCGGCCCGGCTGACTTCGGGAAAATCCGCGCGGCGCTGGCCGAGGAGAAGATCGGCGAACAGGGCGTGCAACGCTTCGGCGGCGACAACCAGGTGCTGATCCGGCTGCGCAGCCAGCCGACCGAGGCCGCCACCCAGCAGGCGGTGACGCGCGTGCGCGCCGCGATGGAACGCGCGGCACCCGGCACGAAAGTGATGCGCACCGACGCCGTCGGCGCCTCGGTCTCGGCCGAATTGTTCCGCAACGGGCTGATGGCGCTGGGCATCAGCCTGCTGATGATCCTGGTCTATATCTGGTTCCGGTTCGAATGGCAGTTCGCCGTTGGCGCCGTGGTCACGCTGATCCTGGACGTCACCAAGGCGGTCGGCTTCCTCGCCATCACCCGCATCCAGTTCGACCTGGTGATGGTCGCGGCGATCCTGACGGTGATCGGCTACTCCACCAACGACAAGGTCGTCGTGTACGACCGGGTGCGCGAGAACCTTCGCAAGTACAAGACCATGAAGCTGCGCGAGCTGATCGACCTGTCGATCAACGAGACCCTCAACCGCACGCTCGGCACCTCTATGACGGTGTTCCTGGCGAGCCTGCCGCTGGCGCTGTTCGGAGGCGAGTCGATCTCCGGATTTGCCTGGATCATGCTGTTCGGCATCGTCGTCGGCACCTCGTCGTCGATCTTCATCGCCGCCCCGATCCTGCTGTTCCTGGGCGAGAACCGCCTGCGCCGCGACAACGCAGTATTGGCTGCGCCTGTGGCTGGTGCCACCGCGAAACGATAGCGCAACGCCGCAAGGACCCGGCGCGTCGGACATCGGTCGTTCCATCGGCCGGATCGAATGTGGTACGACCCGGAATATAGCTGCCATCCGCGTATTTTTTTGCAGTCGCCGACGCTATTTAAGGATATACGCATACGTATTCTGACCCAACGACGCTGCTTCGGAGCATCGACCTCCTCGTGTCCGTCCAGTCGCCAATTTCGGGAGATCACCGCCTGCGCCTGCTCGCACTCGGCATCGATGCCTTCTGGAAGCCGTGGATCGAGCGCGCGCTGGCGAACGGGGATCCGACCGTCGAATTCGCCTCGACCCGGCTTGAGGCGGTGTCGCGGCTGATTTCGACCACGGCGCCGTTCTCCCACGTGCTGCTCCAGGCGCCCTGCGCCGCCATAGATGTCGCGCAGTTCCTCAGCCTAACCAGCGGTGACGCCGGCCTGGGCACCCAGTTGCTGATGCTCGGCGAACCGGGCCTGCTGCCTCCCGACTCAAGCCCGACGCAGGGCATCTGCATCAACGTGTCGAGCGACCAGGCACTGGAGCTTGGTCATATCCTGCACCTGCCGCAGCCTCGGCTTGCGCCGGATGCGTTAGCCGGGCTTGGCGGCAGGGAGCTTTTGTCGTTGATTGCCAGCGACGCGCTGGAAATCCGGTATCAACCCATGGTTGAATTGTCTAGCCGGCAACCGGTGGCCTATGAGGCTCTGGCCCGCCTCTGTCACCCGATGCATGGGATGCTGAGCGGCGAGCAGTTTGTGCCTCTTGCGGAAGCCGCGGGGCTGTCGCCGGTGCTCACCCAGGCGATCGGTGGGCGGATGATGCGCGACATGGCCGCCATCCGGCATGACGATGGACTTATCACCGGCATCAACTTCTCGCTCGACGTCATGCTGATCGACGGCACGCTCGACATCCTGGAGGAGCAGCGCGAGGCCGCGGGGGTCCGCGTCGATCGCGTTATGATCGAGTTGACCGAGAGCCGGCCTGCGGAGGATTTCCGCGCGCTTGCCCGCGCGCTCGACCGTTTGCGCCAAGCCGGCTATGGCGTGGCGCTCGATGATCTTGGACCGGCCGTGCCGCGCCTGATGGAGTTGCTTGACCTGCCGTTCACCGCGGCGAAGCTCGACAAGTCGGTTGTCCATCCGTCGGCGGAAGGCCCTGCGACGGACTACCTGCCTCGCCTCGTCGACGCCTGCAAATCGCGCGGCCTTCTGGTCATCGCCGAAGGTGCCGAGCGGCAAGGCGACCTATCGCGGTTGGCGGCGGTCGGCGCCGATTGGGCGCAGGGCTACGTGGTTGCGCGCCCGTTGCCGGCAAGCGCACTGCCGATCTGGCGTCATGCCTGGGAAGTCGGCAAGCCGTACCCCGGCTGAATTCAGGCGTTGCTGCGGCTGCCGAGCCATACCTCACGGTAGAGCCCAACGATCTCTGCGCTGTCGGGCACACGCGGGTTGTTGCCTGGGCTGCCGGAGGCGAGGGCCTGAGACGCCATCACCGGCAGCTTGCCATGCCAGGTGGCCTCATCAATGCCATAGGCAGACGGCGTCGGCACGCCAAGCGCGGCGTTTAGCTGCTCCAGCCCGGCCACCAGCTTTCCGCAGGCGGTCTCCACGCCGTCGGACAAGGCGGCGAAACCGGCGCGCCGCGCCGCCTCGGCGTAGCGTTCCGGGTTGCCCGGCACCGAGAACCGGGTGATCGCCGGCAGCAGCATCGCGTTCGACAAACCATGCGGCACGTGGAAATGGGCGCCGATCGGCCGCGACATGCCGTGCACTAGCGCCACCGAGCTGTTCGAGAACGCCAATCCGGCCTGCGTCGCGCCCAGCATCATCGCCGCGCGCGCGCCGGAATTGCCCGGCTCGGCGAAGGCCGTGCGGATGTTGGCGCCAATCAGTTCCATTGCCGCCAGCGCCAGCGCGTCGGAAAACGGGTTGGCGCGGCGCGACACATAGGCTTCGAGCGCGTGCGTCAGGCTGTCTATGCCGGTGTCGGCGGTGGTGCGCGGCGGCACGGTGAAGGTCAGCTCGAAATCAACGATCGCCGCCAGCGGCAGGCACCCCAGTCCGGAGATCAGCATCTTCTCGTCATGCTCGGCATCGGTGATGACGGTGAACCGGGTACACTCGCTGCCGGTGCCGGCGGTGGTCGGGATGGCGATCACCGGCAACGCGCCGGTGTCGGCGAGACGCGGCACCTTGTAGTCGCGCATCCTGCCGCCGCCTTGCGCCAGCACCGCCATCGCCTTGGCGGTGTCGATCGGCGAGCCGCCGCCGAAGCCGATCAAACAGTCGTAATGGCCGGCGGCGATGGCGCGCACCCCGGCCTCGACGATGGTGTCGGTCGGCTCGGGGATGGTGTCGCTGAACATCGCCGTCGGGATGGCGGCCTCGGCCAGCGGCTCGATGCAGCGGCGCACCAGTCCTGAGGACACCATGAACGGATCGGTGACGATCAGCGGTCGCGACAGGCCGAACTTGCCCAGCACCTCCGCCACCTGGGAGACGGTGCCGCCGCCCACCAGCATCAGCCGGGGGGAGGCGATGTTGGCGACCGCGTTCATCTTGATGTCCAAGGCCGGAGCGAGGTCAGCTGCGGTAGTCGGGCTTCTCGTTGTCGACCAGCCGCAGCGCCGCTTCCCAGGCGAAGGCGACATGCTCCTCGGTCTGCTTGGCGAACTGGTCGCGCGCGTGCTCGCAAACCTCGACCGGTGGGATGATCAGTTCGGCGCCGCCCGACATCGCCGCGACCTGCGCCTGGCACGACCGCTCCAGCGAATAGAGGGTGAGGAACGCCTCGCCGACCGACTTGCCGCCGACCAGCAGCCCGTGGTTGCGCAGGATCATCGCCGAGTGGGTGCCGAGGTCAGCCACCAGCCGGTCCCGCTCATCAAGGTCGAGCGCGATGCCCTCGTAGCCGTGATAGGCAATGTTGTTGTAGAACTTCATCGATTGCTGCGACAGCGGCAGCAATCCCTGCTTCTGCGCCGACACGGCGATGCCGGCCGCGGTGTGAGTGTGCGCCACGCACATCAGGTCCTCGCGTGCCATGTGGATGGCCGAGTGGATCGTGAAGCCGGCAGCGTTGACCCGCTTGGACTTGCCCGCGCCCTCCTCGACGATGTTGCCCTGGAGGTCAATCTTAACCAGGTCCGACGCCCGCATCTCGTGGAAATGCACGCCATACTTGTTAATCAGGAAGTGGTGCTCCGGACCCGGCACGCGTGCGCTGATGTGCGTGTAGATGAAGTCGGTCATCTTGTAGTAGGCGGTCAGCCGGTACAGCGCCGCGAGGTCGCAGCGGATCTGCCACTCCACCTCGGAGATGCCATGCAGCGAGGCCTGCGACGATGCGACGTTCATGCTCGGATGTCCTGTTCTGATTGGGTCGAAGTGTCCTCCCCGGAGCGGGAGGCGTCAAGAATGCCGATCAATGGATCTCGCCGCTGTTCTTCAGCGCCGCGCGCAATTTGTCGGGGGTGAAGCCCTCGGCACGGCAAACGTCCAGGATGACCTTCTCGCGCCGCGTCAGCAGATCGATCGCCGCCGGCAGCTTGGTCACCATGTCGGCCGGGATCACCACCGCGCCATGGAAGTCGGCGTGGATCACGTCGTCATGCACCGTGTGCATCCCGAACACATCCACCGGCTTGGCGAAATCGACCATGTGGACATGCGCGTGGCTTGGCCCGACCCGCCCGCCGATCATCTGAAAGCCCGGCGCCCAGGCATCCAAATCGCGGAACGAGCCGTTGGTGACGCAGCCGAGCGCGCCCAACGCCTTGTGCACTGTCGAGTTGACCTCGCCCCAGAAGGCGCCGTAGCCGGGCCGGTCGTCGATGTCCTGCAGCACAACCACTGTCGGCAGGTCCGCCTGGCCCACGTAGTCGTACCAGTCCATGCGGTCGGTCACCGGGCTTCTCGGCGCCTCCTTCGAGCGGATCATGCCGACCCGGGCGAGCCCCACCATCGGCGGCGCGTGGCGATCAAACGCCACCATCGGCTCGACCGTGAAGCCGACCGCGCGGCGGGCGGGAACGACGATTTCCAGCGCGTTGCAGATCGTTGGCGTGTCCCACTGCTTCAGGATTTCCAGATCGGATTGTTTGAATGGGCGCATTTGTTTCTCCCGAGAAGCAAGGTTGGGGCTCTGCCCCAAACCCCGCCGGGGTAGCGCCCCGGTGCGCAAGACTTAAGTGAGTGGGTTCTAAGAGCGAAGTGGGCAAAGGTTCAATCGATTGTTCTTGCAATTGATGGAATGCACGCGGAGGGTCGCCCTTAGCGGGTCCAGGGCAGAGCCCTGACCTTGCTACACTCTATTTATCCCATAGAACTGCGGCCACCCCTCCGGCACATCGCGCACATACGACCGGTAGGCCGTTGGCTGATCGTACAGGCCCAGCGGCGCGAAGGTCGGCGACTGCCAGAACGCCGCCTGCATCTCGCGGCATAATCCCTTCTGCGTAGCCAGGTCCGGCGCGTCGAACCACGCCTCGCGCAGCGCCTCCAGCGCGGGCTCGGTCGGCCAGCCGAACCAGGCGCTGGCGCCGCTGCCGCGAATGGCGATGTTCGGCCCGGGCGAGATGTTGCCGAAGCCGCCGAGGTTGGTGAAGAAGATGTTCCAGCCGCCCTGATCCGGCGGCCCCTTGTTGGCGCGCCGCGTCACCACGCTGACCCAGTCGATCACCACCAGATCGACGTTCATGCCGATGCGCTTCAACGTATCGGCGGCAACCTGGCCATGCGCGAAGATGGTGGGGATGGTCGAGGCCAGCAGCACCGTGACGCGCTCGCCATTGTAGCCGGCGGCGGCCAGCGCCTGCTTGATCTTCGGCAGGTCCTTGGGGCCACGGGTGGCCTCGACCCCGACATCGTTGGCGTACGGCGTGCCGGGCACGAACAGCCCGACATCGGTCTTGATCAGGCTCGGCTCGGCGCCGGCGACCGCGGTCATGACCTCGTTCTGGTCGAACGCGGTGGCCACCACGCGGCGGATGGCCGGGTTGTTGAACGGTGGATGCAGGTGGTTGAAGCGCAGACAGCAGATCTCTCCGGTGCGGTCCTTGACCTCGACCACCAGGTTCTTGTTGGCGCGCAGCGACGGCACCAGGTCGATCGCCGGGTTTTCCCACCAGTCGACCTCGCCCTGGGCGAGGGCCGCGGCGGCGGTCGCCGGATCGGGAATGAAGTTCCACACGACACGGTCGAGATGGACGATCTTGGGGCCGGCATTGAAGCTGGCGCGGCCGTCGGGGCGCGGCACGTAGGCTTGGTTGCGCTCGAACACCACGCGCGATCCGGGTATCCTTTCCGACGCCATGAACTTGAACGGCCCGCTGCCGATCGCCTCGGGGATCTGCGCCATGGCGTCGGTCCTGGCCAGCCGCTCCGGCATGATCGCGCAATAAACCTCGCCCAGCGCCGCCGGCAGCAGCGGAAACGGCTTCTTCAGGCGAATGCGGATGACCTTGTCCGACGGCGCCGAGATCTCGTCCAGCCGCGTCAGCAACGCGCCGCCCATCGGATTGCGGGTGGCCCACCGCTTGATGGTGGCGACGCAGTCGCGCGCCAGCACCGGCTCGCCATCATGGAATTTCAGACCGTCGCGCAAGGTCAGGTCCCACTGCTTGCCGTCCTCGGTCACCGTGTGGCCAGCGACCATCTGCGGCTGCACGTTGAACTCGGCATCGTAGGCATACAACGTGTCGAACACCGCCAGCGAGTAGTTGCGGGTGATGTCGGCCGTGGTCCAGACTGGATCAAGCGAGGCGAGGTCGGCATGCGGCACGAAGGTCAGGCTGCGCGCATTGTCGGCCAGCACGATCGCCGGTGCCGCTAGCGCGGTGGCGGTGGCCATCGCGGATTTTAGAACTTGTCGACGGTGCATGGCGCTACTCCAGTTGAAGAAATGCAGGCATGGACGATCCATGAACATCCTGTGCCACAATCCTAGCCGTCACAACGCAAACAGCGGGGGGTCTCGATTAATCTTTTCAGCCGTCCCGAATGACCGGCCTGATCAAGCGCAGCTTCTCGTTGGCTCAGCATCGCACCTCGGTGGCGTTGGAGGTGGAATTCTGGCGCGCGCTGGAGGTTCTGGCGCAGGATCGGAGCCAGTCCCTGTCGGCCCTTGTCGCCGCCATCGACGCCGAGCGCGGCGTGGACCGGCCGCTGGCCTCGGCGCTGCGGGTGACAACGCTGAACGCCGCCCTGGCCCGGGCGCCATAGCTTTCAAGGAGGGGGCCGGGCAGCCAGCCATTGCAGGAAAGTCGAAAGCTCGAGCGAGCGGCGCGGGTCCTCGAGGCTGCCGGTCAGCCGCAGCCCGATCTCCGGCGGGTTGTCGATCGCCGGACGCAGAGTCGCCTTCAAATCGAGCTTTGATCCGGCAAGTCCGATCGTGCCGGTGAAATCGACGCTTCCCGCGACGCCCGACAAACGCGTGTCATGCAGCGTCAGGATGCCGGCGGAAGCGCTGCCGCGCAGCTCCAGCCGGTCGAACACGGTCGGACCGCCGGCCAGCGCGTCGTGCAGCGCGGCCTCGATCGCCGTGCGCCTACGGGGGTCCGCCGAGTCGGTCAGCAGCTTGATGCGGAACAGGTCGAAACCGGTCAGGATGCCGTCCTCGACGTTCAGCGCGACCTCACCCTGGAGTGTCGATGCCAGGGTGCCGACGCTGTAGCCGGAAGCCGACAGCTGCAGCACGGCATCGGCCTGGCCCGCGGCGAGCCCGAGCTTCAGCTCCGTTGCCGGTTCATGGATCCGGAACTCACGCAATGCCGCGTCCAGCGTCAGGGCCGGCGGCTGCCGCGCGGTGTCGAGCGTCGCGCTGCCGGTCAGCACGCCGGGCTGGGGCGGCGCACCCAACTGGATCGTGAACGGCGACACAAGCAGCACGCCGTCGGCCAGGGAAAGAGTGGCGCTGGATCGCCCAAGCACCGGGCGCGAATCCAGCAGGGTCTCGCGTGCCTGAACGCCGATCTTCGCCTGCCAGCCGCGCACCTGGGCCACCGGCAGCAACATCTCACCATTCGGGCTGGGCAAGGCGAGAGTGTCGGCGTTGACGCGCGCCGAAAGGCTGGGCACCGCGCCGAGTTCGATGCTGAACGGCGCCGAGAGACGAGCGGCGCCGGCGGTGATGTCGAGGCTGTCGGCGACGATACGCGACGGGGCGCCGCCGGACACGGCCCGGGTGTGGGAAAGCTGTGCGATCACCGAAAGCGACCCGTCACCGAGCCACGCATTGGCACCCGGCATGCCAAGCAGCGCCAGCATCCGGGCGGCGCCGGGATGGCGCAGCGTGGCCGGTCCGCTCCAGCCGCCGGTGCGCAGGTCGATCAGCGGCGAGGCTTCGAGCCGGGCGTCGGCGACATCCAGCGCAAAGCGGGCGGAAATGGCTTCGAGCGGTCCGGCGAGCCGCAGCGAAGCGGTTGCCGGCCCACGCCAGAACGCGGCGACCGGGCGCCAGGCAGGTGGCACCAGATCCGCGAGTTCCGCGGTGTCGACCGCCGTCGCGTCGAGCCGGCCGTCGGCGATGTGGCCGCCAGGGCCCAGGATGAAGCTGGCCGCCACGTCGATGCCGCGCGGCCGGGCTTCAAGGCGGCGCAGCGTCAGCCGGGTCTCGCCGCCGGCCGCGGGCTCGATGGCGGCATCCAGCCGCAACGGCCCGATCGGCTCGTCGGCGATCGACGCGGTGCGCGCGAAGACCTTCAGGTCAAGGTCGAAACCGCCGCCGTGCCGCGCCGGATCAGCGAGGAGGTCGGGCGAAAAACTCGACGGCAGCCATGCATCAAGAGTGAGCGCAGCCAGTTCAATCGAAACGTCGAGGACCGGACGAGGCGGCTCGCCGCCGCCGCGGGAGGTGTCGCCGGGACGGATACGCAGGTCGCCGGAGACCGCATTGCCGTCGAGCGTACCATCGATGCCGGTCACCGCCAGCATCCCCGGCCCGGCCTCGATCCTGGCCCGAACCGCCGCACGCTCCAGGACCCCGGGCGGCAACGCCGGCAGCCTTGGCGAGACGGCGGCATCGAGCCATTGCAGGGTGGTGCGCAAGGCCGGCGCATCCAGCCGGGCCTCGCCGTTGAAGCGCGGCCGCGCCGGGGCGACAACCTGCATGTCGCCACGCTGCATGTCGCCCCGCTGCATGTCGCCGGCCAGCCACAGCGCCGCCTGACCGGGCAGCAGCGCCGTCGCCTGACGGATTTTCAACGCCGTCTCGGAAGACTCGAGTTCGAGATGCAGCTGGCGCAGGGTGCCGCCGCCAAGTTCGGCCGCCTCGGCGGTCAGATCCAATCCGATCGGCAAATCCGCGTAGCCACCGACCCTCATCTGGCTGACCCATGGATCCAGCTCCACCCGCACCGCCGACAGCAACAGATCGAGACGCGGCACCCCTGCCCTGAGTGTGGCGGCACCCCGCAGCACCGAGCCGCCGATGGTCGCCGCGATGTCGGAGAACACCACACCGCCGCTGGCGGACCGAAGCTGCGCCTCGGCCTTGAACGGCAGCGCCGCTGCCGCCGCCAGCTGCGAGAGGTCGGTGCCGGTGGCGGCCAGCCTCCCAGTCAGGCCGCCATCATAGGCCACCTGCCCGACGAAGCTCGCGGTGTCGCCGGCCAGTTCGCCCTCGCCCGCGGCCGCGACGTTGACGCGCGAAGGCGCCTGCCTGCTACCGCCGGCAAGCCGTGCCGAGAACCGCAGCCTGTGGCCGCCCGCCTCGGCGGTTCCAACGGCGTGCAGTGTGCCGGCGCCGACGCCGCTTTCGGCTTCCGGATCGAGCATCGGCGCCGCTGCCGCGGCGTCATCGGATGTCGCCAGCGTTGCGTTGATGGCGGTGAACTGGAGGTCGCCGATGCGCAGCCGGCCATCCTCGATGCGGGCCGAGAAGGCATCAAGCCAGGATGGCGGCCAGCCGGCTAGCTCGCCCGGCGCAAGCGGCCAGGTGACGGCGAGGTCAGGCCCGCGCAGCACCAGCTCTCGCGCGTCAACCCGGCCGAGCAGCAACGGCAGCGGCGCCACCCGCAGCCGCAGCGACGCCATCCGCAACGGCGGCCTGGCGTCGGTGCCCGCGGTCCAGCTGCCGATCACCACTTCGGCGGCCTCGAGCTGCGGCTCGGGCAGCAGCGCCAGCGTGATGCGGCCGGCGATCGCCACCGGACGGCCAAGCGAAGCGCTGGCCAGCGCCTCGATCGTGGTGCGGTAGCGGTTCCAGTCGAGCCGTGGTGGGACCTGCCATGCCGCCAGCAGAACGATGCCGGCCAGCGCCAGCACGCCGATCAGGAAAATTCGGGCCGGGCGCAATTAAGCGGCAGTTCCGACGCGCGCTCGGCGGAGAAGGTTGACGGATCGCCGGCCGGCCATTTCAAGTTCCTCAAGTCCCGCGGCAAGATGCTGGGGCACACCCGCCACGGCAAGGCTGGTGTCGGGGAACGGGCTCGAGTCGGCAGCCGATCCTCCGATCACGGCGATCTTTTGCCGGCGTCAACCTTCGCGTGGTATTCTGGGTGCGTGGGATATTGGGGAAAGCTGATCGGCGGCATGGCGGGGTTCGCCGTGGGCGGCCCGCCCGGAGCGCTGTTCGGGGCGGCGCTCGGCCACGCCGTCGACAGCGGCGCCATCCAGGCGCCGAAACTGCCCTTCGCCAACCTCGCCGGGCCAGGTGGCGCATGGAACCCGGCCGGGGTCGCGGCGCTGCTCGGACGGCGCGACCAGCTGTTCGCGATCGGCGTCGTGGTGCTCTCGGCCAAGCTCGCGAAGTGCGATGGCCGCGTCGTGCGTGAGGAGATCGACGCCTTCAAGCGCCATTTCCGCATCCCGCCGGAAGCGGTTGGCGATATCGGCCGGCTGTTCGACCAGGCGCGCGACAGCACCGGCGGCTATGAAAGCTTCGCCGACCAGCTCGGCCAGGCCTTCGCCGACAACCGCGGCATGTTGGAGGACGTGCTGGTGGCGCTGTTTGCGATCGCGCGCGCCGACGGCGCGGTCAACAACACCGAGGCGGCGTTCCTGGCCCGCGTGCATCGCGGCTTCGGCCTTGATCAGGTCTCGTGGGATTTCGCGCGCGGTACCGGTGGCGCCAATTCCAGCACCGGAACCGGCGGCAGCTACCAGCGCGCCGGCCAGCGCCCCGGCGCCAGCGAGATTGACGCCTACGCCGTGCTCGGTGTCACCCGCGCCACCTCCAACGAGGAGCTTCGCGCGACCTGGAAGCGGCTGATGCGCGAGAACCATCCCGACAGCCTGGCCTCACGCGGGGTGCCGGAGGCGTTCATCGCCAGCGCCAACGACAAGGTGGCGCGGATCAACGCCGCCTGGGACCGCATCAAGCGCGAGCGCGGTTTGTGATGGCCCCGTGAGCCTCGGGATGCGCCAGGCGCCCAGCCCGAACCACGATGCGCGGCCCGACGACCAGCCGATCGACATGCTGATCCTGCACTACACCGGCATGAGGTCCGGCCAGGCGGCGCTCGACCGGTTGCGCGATCCAGCCAGCCAAGTGTCGTCGCACTATGTCGTCGAGGACGACGGCACCGTTTTCCAGCTGGTGGCGGAGGATCGCCGTGCCTGGCATGCCGGAATCTCGCACTGGCGCGGAAACTCGGCCCTAAACGGCCGCTCAATCGGGATCGAGATCGTCAATCCCGGCCATGAGTGGGGCTATGCCGACTTTCCGGCGTTGCAGCTGGCGGCGGTCTGCGATCTCTGCCTCGGCATCCTGGGACGCCATCCCATTCCGGCGCGTAACGTGGTGGCGCATAGCGACGTGGCGCCCGACCGCAAGCAGGATCCCGGCGAAAAGTTCGATTGGCGGCAGTTCGCTGAACAGGGCGTCGGCCTGTTTCCGGCCGAGGTGCCCGGCCACAGCCTCGAGAATCCGCTGCGCGACGCCGCAAGCGTGGCGCCGGTCCGCAGCGCCTTGATCGGGATCGGCTACCTTCTGGCGCCGCAGGGCACCGCCGATGCCGGGTTGGCGGACGTGCTGCGGGCGTTCCAGCGTCACTGGCGCGCCGAGGCGATCACCGGCCAGGCCGATGCAGGCACTATCGCCCGATTGCATGCGGTGGCGAGGCTTTGCGCCGAATCCATTTGACGGCGCCTGCCGTCGGCGCGCATTGAGGCGGCGTCAGACGGCTGGACGGCCGCTGATCGACATCCTTACGGATGGCGGTTGGAGGAAAGTCCGGGCTCCACGGAAATACGGTGCCGGCTAACGGCCGGCGAGGGCGACCTCAGGGAAAGTGCCACAGAAAACAGACCGCCGGTCCCGATGCCTCGGCGTCGCGGCCGGCACGGGTGAAACGGTGCGGTAAAAGCGCACCGCGCCCCTGGCAACAGGGGTGGCAGGGTAAACCCCACCGGGAGCAAGACCGAATAGGGGCGGCCGGCGGTGCCGATCATGGGAAACCATGGGATGCTGACGCAAGGGTGTTTTCGCCCTGTCGCCCGGGTTGGTCGCGTGAGGCACGCAGCGATGCGGGTCCCAGAGGAATGGCCGTCCAGTGTCGCGAGACATGGACAGAACCCGGCTTACAGGCCGTCTGGCAGCCACCTTCAACACGTTGGCACTTTGTATCCACAAACTTATCCACATTTCGACTATGACCGTTAAGCCTTTGACGAGACCAAGTTAATTCAGGGTTTTTGTGAAACAAACCGCCGATATCCCTTGAATTCCCACACAGGCCCATGCTATCCCATGACCTCCCACAGGCAACGCCGAGTCGCACTCTGCCGGTGAGACAAACGCCCAAAGCCGGGCATTCACGGCGCTTGCCGACAGCGCGGGTCAGAACGGGTGGGTTGAGTCTGGATGGGCCATTTTCTCGGCACGCATCAGAGCCGGCTTGATGCCAAGGGACGGGTTTCCGTTCCGGCCGCGTTCCGTGCCGCGCTCCGGGATGGGCTGCCGGCACAGGCCGAGGGCGCCGCCGAGATTGAGCCCGCCGCGATGATCCTGCGCCCGTCGCACCAGCATCCCTGCATCGAGGCCTGGCCGGCGGCGGCGTTCCACGCGCTGGCCGCGCCGCTCGCCCAGTACGACGTGTTCAGCGACACGCAGGACGACCTCGCGACCGCGCTCTACTCCGATGCGTTGGAGATCGTGGCCGACAAGGAGGGCCGCATCGTGCTGCCACAGGTGTTGCGCGACCATGCCGGCATCACCGACGCGATCGAATTCATGGGCATCGGCCGGATTTTCCAGATCTGGCACCCGGACGCCGCCCGTCAGCGCCGCGATCAGGCCCGCGCCAGCGCCCAGAGCAAGCGCCTGACCCTACCTGGCAGCGGCCCGAAGCCCCTGGCCGGAGAGCCGGCATGAGCGGCCCCGCTGCGTTGAAGCACGTCCCGGTGATGCTGCCCGAAGTGCTTGACATCCTGGCGCCGAGGGCAGGCGGCATCTATCTGGACGGCACCTTCGGCGGCGGCGGCTATAGCGAGGCGGTCCTCGAAACCTCGAACACCTGCATCGTCTGGGCGATCGACCGCGACCCGGCGGCGATCGCGCGCGGTGCCTCCCTTGCCACACGCTTCCCGGGCCGGCTGCACCTGATCGAAGGCAACTTCGGAAACATGCTGGCGCTGCTCGAGGCCCAGGGCGTCCGCGCGCTCGACGGGGTGATGCTCGATGTCGGCGTCTCGTCGTTCCAGCTTGACGATCCCGCCCGCGGCTTCTCGTTCCGCGCCGAGGGCAGCCTCGACATGCGCATGGGGGAAAGCGGCCCGACCGCCGCCGACCTGGTCAACACGTTGCCGGCCGAGGAGATCGCCGACATCCTGTTCCAGTTCGGCGAGGAGCGCGCCTCGCGCCGCATCGCCAAGGCGATCGTCGGCGCGCGCGGCGAGGCGCCGATCACCACCACCACGCGATTGGCCGAGATCATCCGGTCCGTATTGCCGCCGGACCGTTCTGGACATCATCCGGCGACCCGCAGCTTCCAGGCGCTGCGCATCCGGGTCAACGACGAGCTGGCCGAGATCGAGCGCGCGCTCGATCAAGCCGCCCCGATGCTGGCGCCAGGCGGACGGCTGGTGGTGGTATCGTTTCACTCGCTTGAAGATCGTATCGTCAAGCGCTTCATGGCCGATGCCGCCGGGCGCAACCCGGCGCCGTCGCGCCATGATCCGCGCGGCCTTGCGCCCCGCGCCGCGCCGCGGTTCCGGCTGGTGACGCCAAAGGCGCTGCGCCCGGGCGACGCCGAGATCGCGATCAATCCGAAATCCCGCAGTGGCCGACTTCGGGCCTTGGAACGGCTCGACGACATCGTGGATAGTTTCACGCAATGATCGGGATCCGATTCCGGAGCCCGGCTCAAATCCTGACCTGGTTGGAGCTGAACCCACGATGATACGTCCCTTCACCCTGGTCTGCATGTTGCTGGCCTGCGGCTCCGGCCTCTATCTCTATCAGGCCAAGCATCGCGTGCTGATGCTTGACCGGCAAATCTCGACCACGGTGCAGGCAACCACGGCGGCGCGCGACCGGGCCGGCATGCTGCACGCCGAATGGATGCTGCTCAACGATCCGGAGCGGCTGCGCGCGCTGGCCGACCAGCACCTGCAACTGAAGCCGCTGGCTACCGGGCAGCTTGTCAGCTTGGCCGAGCTTGGCAGCCGGCTGCCGCCGCCCCGCGAGGCCGAGGCCGAGCCGGGGCCGGAGGCTGAAACCCCGGTCGTCGCGCACCAGGAACCAGCCGTCGCTCCGCCGGTCCAGATGCCGGCCTTGCCGCCGTCCGTTACGGTGGCGAAGGCGACTCCGCGCCCAGCCGAGCACAAGCCGGCTGCGATCCGGATTGCCGCGGTTGTGCTCGCCGCCCCGCCCCGCTCGACCCCGCCTGCCATGCCGGTTCGCGCGGCGACGTCGATCGTGCCGACGCGCGTCATGGCTTCGGTCGCACCATCCCCCGCAGCCTCGGCGCCGACCTACGTTGCGTCGATCTCGCGTGAGCTGGTCAACCAGATCGCGCGCGGAAAACCGATCAACGCCTCGTTGCCGATGATGGCCTCGGCGCTTGGCATGGCCCGGACCCTGCTGCCGCCGCCGGTGCCGTTCGCCAGCGCGTCGGCGATGTCGCGCGACGGCAACTGACTTGGTGACCGAACCACCCTCCCCCGACAGCGCGCCGCACAACCCCGGCGGCGTGCCGGCCAACCGCCGCGGCACGCCGCGCGACGGCAGCGTGCCGCGCGTGGAAACCGTGCGGATCACCGCGCCCGACCTCAAGCGCCGCGGCGCCATGGAGAAGACCCGCAGCCGCCTGGTCTATTCGGCAATCGGCTTCACCCTGCTGTTCCTGGCGGTGGCGCTGAAGCTGGCCGATGCCACCGTGCTGCAGCCGCTGGCACCGCACCGGCCGGAGCGCCCGATCGCCCGGCTGCTGGAGCCGCAAAAGGCTGCCGATGCCGCGGTGCGCTCGCAGCGCGCGATGATTACCGACCGCAACGGCGAGTTCCTCGCCGTGTCGCTGCCGACCGTCGCGCTGTACGCCAACCCGAAGGAGATGATCGACACCGCCGAGGCGGCACACCGGCTCAAGCTGGCCCTGCCCCGGCTCGATGAGCCGAAGGTGGCGCTTCGTCTGGCCAACGCCGAAAAGCAGTTCGTCTATCTCGCCCGCCAGCTGTCGGCGCGCGAGGAGGTGGCGATCAACTCGCTCGGCATTCCGGGCGTGTATTTCGAGAACACCGAGCGCCGGCGCTATCCGCTCGGCCGCACCGCTGCCCACCTGCTGGGCGGCGTCGATGTCGATGGCCAGGGCATCGCCGGCGTCGAGAAGCAGTTCGACAAGCGGCTGCGCGAGGACAACACCCCCCTGCGGCTGTCGGTCGACGTCAAGGTCCAGGCGGTGGTGCGCGACGAGTTGTCGAAGGCGATCGCCGACTTCCACGCCATCGGCGGCTGCGGCGTGGTGATGGACGTGAACACCGGCGAGGTCATCGCCATGGTCAGCCTGCCCGATTACGACGCCAACCTGGTCCGCCAGGCGACCGACGAGGAGCGCTTCAACCGCGCCGTGACCGGCATGTACGAGCCCGGCAGCACCTTCAAGCTGCAGACCGCGGCGATGGCGCTGGACAGCGACGTGGCCCATCCGTGGGACCAGTTCGACGCCGCCCACCCGATCCATATTGGCCGGTTCACGATCACCGATTTCGAGGGCAAGAAGCGCTTCCTCTATCTGCCGGAGGTGCTGGTCTATTCCTCCAACCTGGGTGCGGCGCACATCGCCCAGGCGGTCGGCGCGGAGCGCCAGCGCGCTTGGCTGCGGAGCATGGGCATGCTCGATCGCATCGGCGTCGAGCTGCCCGAGGCAGGCCGGCCGCTGGCCCCGCCGGCCGCCAACTGGAAGGAGATCGCGACGCTGACGATCGGCTTCGGCCACGGCATCGCGGTCAGCCCGCTGCACGTCGTGCGCGGCACCGCGGCCATCGCCAACGGTGGCATCGTGCTGCGCCCGACGGTGCTCGCCCGCGACGATGACCAGGCGCGGCCGGAGGGCACCCGCGTGATGCGCGGCGAGACCTCCGACACGATGCGCAAGATCATGCGGCTGGTGGTAACCGACGGCTACGGCAAGCCGGCCGAGTCGCCGGGCTACTATCCGGGCGGCAAGACCGGCACGGCGGAGAAGGTCGCCGCCCATGGCGGCTACAAGAAGCACACCAACGTCGCCGCCTTCATGAGCGTGTTCCCGATGCACAAGCCGCGCTACGCGGTCTACATGATGCTGGACGAGCCGAAGGCGAACTCGACCACGCACGGCTATGCCACGGCCGGCTGGGTGGCGGCGCCGGCGGCCGGAAGGGTGATCGGGCGGATCGCGCCGATGCTCGGCATGATGCCTGAGATCGAGAACGCGGCCGAGATCAACCAGGCGTTGGCGATGCCGCTGCAGCCGACCCGGCAGTGGCGCGCGGTTCCGATGGCCAGCAAGCCGGCCCAGGCTCCGTTCGCTCCGGGTCTGCCAGCTCCGGGCCTGCCAGCATCGGTGCCGCCGCGCGATTCCCGCCATGAGGCCGGCGTGCCGACCCAACCGACGCCGGCGTTCCCCAAGGGACCGATCGGCGCTTCGGTGATGCCTGCAAACGTCAGCCGTCCGGTCATGCACGATGCGGCTGGATGACATGATGGGGTCGGCGGTGACCGGGGGCTTGGGCGTGCTGGACGTGACCGGCATCACCGCCGACAGCCGGCAGGTTCGTCCCGGCATGGTGTTTGTCGCCATTCCCGGCGCCGATGCCGACGGCCGCGCCTTTATCGCCGAGGCCGTCGGCAGTGGCGCCGCCGCCATCCTGGCACCGGCCGGCACCGCGTGGCCGCACGGTGTCGCCCACCGGCCGATGATCGAGGTTGCCGAGCCGCGCCAGGTGCTGGCCCGCGCCGCGGCAACGCTGGCCGGTCGGCAGCCGACGGTGCAGGCCGCGGTCACCGGGACCAACGGCAAGACCAGCACGGTCGATTTCCTGCGCCAGATATGGACTATCGCCGGACGCCGGGCCGCCAGCCTCGGCACGCTCGGCCTGCATGCACCCGGCTTTCCGCCCGGCGCTGGCCTGACCACGCCCGATCCCGTCAACCTTGCCCAGACTCTCGCGGCGCTGGCACGGGCCGACATCGAGCACGTGGCGATGGAAGCCTCGTCGCACGGGCTCGACCAGTTCCGCCTTGATGGCGTGCGGCTGTCCGCCGCCGCCATTTCCAACGTGACGCGCGACCACCTCGATTATCACGGCACCAAGACCGCCTACCGCGCCGCCAAGCTGCGGCTGTTTTCCGAGGTGCTGCCGCCGGGCGCGATCGCCGTTGCCAATGCCGACATGGACCCGGACACGCTTTCC
Organism: Acetobacteraceae bacterium; assembly: GCA_025356735.1. GTDB lineage: Bacteria > Pseudomonadota > Alphaproteobacteria > Acetobacterales > Acetobacteraceae > PALSA-911. The sequence goes on from JANXRT010000076.1 coordinate 18,301, forward strand.
GAGTTGCGCGCGATTTCGAAAGACCGTCGCCTTGACCTTCGCACCGTCGGCGAAGCCGGCGAAACGATCCGACTGCTGCGCGCGACTCCGATGCCAGGTGGTCAGGCGTTGGAACTGAGCCTCGGCGGCAGGCGGCACGAGATGGAGGTCCGGCTGCCCGGCCGGTTCCAGGCCGACAATCTGTTGCTGGCGCTCGGCCTGGCGATGGCACTCGGCGAGGAAACCGCGATCGAAACCCTGCCCGCGCTGGTCGGCGTGCGCGGACGGATGGAGCTGGCGGTCCGCACGGCCAACGGCGCCGCGGTCTATGTCGACTACGCTCACACGCCGGACGCGCTGGAGCGGCTGCTGCTGGCACTTCGTCCGCACGCCGAACGCCTGCATGTCGTGTTCGGCGCTGGTGGCGACCGCGACCGCGGCAAGCGTCCGCTGATGGGCGCGATCGCGGCACGCCTGGCCGACCGCGCCATCGTCACCGACGATAACTCGCGCGGCGAGGACCCGGCCGTCATCCGCGCCGCCATCCGCGCCGCCTGCCCCGACGCCATCGAGATCGGCGACCGCGCCCTGGCGATCGCCGCCGGCCTGAACGACCTCGGCCCCGGCGACGTGCTGGTGATCGCCGGCAAGGGCCACGAGCAGGGCCAGGTCGCGGGCGGCATCACGATCCCCTTCGACGACGCGGAAACCGTCAGGCGGCTGGCATGAAGCCGCTCTGGAACGCCGAGGACCTGCTCAACGCCACCGGCGGCCGGCTGCTTTCGCGCTTTGCCGCAACAGGGGTGTCGATCGACACCCGCACGCTGAAGCCCGGCGATCTTTTCGTGGCGCTGGTCGGCGACAGCGGCGATGGCCACGACCATGTCGCCGCCGCGATGGCCGCAGGTGCCGCCGGCGCGCTGGTCCATCGGCCCGTTGCGGGTGTCGATCGCCTGCTGCTGACCGACGACACGATGGCGGCCCTGGTCCGGCTCGGCGCCTTCGCCCGCCAGCGTTTCGCCGGAAGGCTGGCGGCGATCACCGGCAGCGTCGGCAAGACCACGACCAAGGAGATGCTGCGCACCATCCTGGCGGCGCAATCGGGCACGCATGCCGCATTCGCCTCGTACAACAATCACTGGGGCGTGCCGCTGACCTTGGCGCGGATGCCGCCGGATGCGGTCTACGCGGTGATCGAGATCGGCATGAACCATGCGGGCGAGATCGAGCCGCTGGCCCGGCTGGCGGAGCCGCACGTCGCGGTGGTGACGGCGATCTCGAAGAACCATATCGGCCACCTCGGCAGCCTTGACGCCATCGCCGCCGAGAAGGCCACGTTGCTTCGCGGCCTGCTGGCGGGCGGAACCGCGGTGCTGCCGGCCGACAGCCCCTTTCTCCCGCTGCTCCGGGAAGCGGCCGGCAACGTGCGGGTGCTGCGTTTCGGCTACGCCGAGGCGGCCGAGGCGCGGTTGATGCGGGTGCAAGCCGACGCCGCCGGCAGCGACCTCGAAATACATCTGCCCGGCCAGGAGCTTCGCCTTCGGCTCAATGCTCCCGGCTCTCACATGGCGATGAACGCCCTCGCCGCCCTCGCCGCAGCTTTGGCGCTCGGCGCCGATCCGGCACGTGGCGCCCGGGCGCTGGAAGCCTTCGTGCCGGTTTCCGGCCGTGGCGCGCAACGACGCCTGCTTCTGGC